>JADFLG010000035.1 GCA_022564545.1 Chloroflexota bacterium
CGACGTCCGAATCATCGCCATTTAACGGGGCCGACCACTGGAACGAAACGTCAACGACCGTAACCTCTGGTGGAACACCGAATCTTGCCGGAATTATGCCGACTCCGATGCCTGCAGTGACCACCAGCCGGGTCCTGCCGAGTTCGTACAGCCCCAGGAAATATCCGGTGACCAAGCGACCAACGTTCAGCGCTCGACCGGTGAACGGTACTGCCAGTTGTCCACCGTGGGTATGGCCCGCCATCACGAGATCTACCGAACGTTCAGCTGAGGGCCTGAATGCTTCGGGGTGATGAGTGGCAACAAGTATGAAATCGGCTGTCTCCGTGGACAGTTGCGAATCGAGCACGTCTCTGCCAAAAACGTCCGATTCTTGATACCACCAATCGCCTGGACTTTCGATCCCGATGATCTGCACGGTTTTTGTGGTACTGCCAGGACCGGAATCGCCGCGTGGTCTGACTTCCACGAATGCTGAAGAGTTCCTGAGCAGCGAAACCGTCGGATCTTTTTCGAGCGCAGCTATAAGCTGCTGCGAATCGTCGCACCTGATGTCGTGATTTCCGAGGACTGCGAAAACACCAAGCTCTGCTTCGAGCCGGGTGAGTTCGGCGACCAGTTCACCGGCTAGCGACCCATCGTCGTCAACGTAGTCGCCCAGGAGCAAAACAATGTCGGGGGTCTCGCGGTTCGAAATCTCGACGGCACGCCGGATGTGTGCTGCGTTCACAAATTCGCCGAGGTGCAGGTCGGATAACGCAACGATTCGCAAGTCGGCCTGCCTGCCGGTCATGCCAGCGGCATGGACCTGGTCAAGTTTGTATTTGCGGACGACGATCCGCGTTCGGCCGATTGAGAACGCGTAGAGGCTTGTCATCAGCGCAAGCCCGCCCGCTATCCAGAAGAGCGTGAGCGGCAGAGCGCTGTCGCCATCGAAATCGGGGATGACCCAGGTTAATAGAAGGGCGAGGAAGCCGGTGCCGGCCCAGCCCAGCCCGGTGAACCGCGCGATGTAGCCGAGCCACACCAGCGATTTAATTGAAGTCAACCGTCCCAGCCGGACAAACTCGCTTAGTGCCAGCAGCACAACCAGGGCGAAAGCGATTCCGGACCCACCGGGATTTTCCGTCAAATTCCCGGTCTCGTCCCACGAAAAACCCAGCGCTGTTCGTGCCTCGATCAGTACCGCCAGCAACGCCGCGAGTTGTCCGAGCCTCATTACTCGGCTTACACCGATTATCAGTACGGTCTTCGTCATTTTTTGTGTTCGTCACTCGCCTGGCAATGACTCAAGACGCCCTCCTCTAGAAGAGATCTGTGGTGCGAGGAAAGTTGCACCGCCGACAGCACGCCCTCTGCCCTCTCTCCACCGTAATCTAAAACATTCCCCTCAACCGCGCCCACAAGTGGGCACCCGTCTCCCCGGGGAGAAGGAATTTCACTTCACCTATTAATGTGTTTTGGGATAGTTACTTAGTGCGCGCCATACAGCGACCTGTCAGTCACCGTCTCGATCAGTGCCTGGATGTAGCCGTTCGCATACGCCTTCGCACGGTGGCCCCAGTCGGTATCGCCAATCGTGCGCGGCACATGGTCGTCCATGAAGAAGCCGTCGAAGCCGTTCTCGGCGTAAATGCGCATTGCCCTGTACATATCGACGTGGCCCCTGTTCACAAACGTCTCGTGGAACTTCGGCACCGTGCCCGACACGTTCCGGAAGTGGACGTAAAGCACCCGCTTGCGTTTTACAAAATACTCGATCATGTCGTAAATGCTCTCGCCGTCGTCCTGGTCGGCGCCTGCCATTTGCGAGAACGACCCCTGGCACAGCAGCAGCGAGTTGGCCGGGCTGTCGTAAATGTCGATCAGCCGCCTGTAGTTCTCGAAATTGAACAGCAGTTGCGGCACGCCACCGACCACCGGCACCGGCGGGTCGACCGGGTGCAGCCCAAGCCGCACACCGTATTCCTCGGCCACCGGGGTCGCGGTCCTGACCCACGTTTCGAGACATTCCCATGCCCGCTCGCGGGTCAGTTCCCAGTCGATGACGTTCGGCCAGTTCTCGACCTCTGCGTCGTAAGCAGTGCCCAGCGCGCCAAACCCGATATCGACATGGCCGGTGCGGTAATACCGCGGGTATCGCCAGCTCATGGTGTACATCGGAATGCCTGCCCTGCCGATGTTCCTGATCGTCTCGACCATGTTTTCGAGTTGCTCCTCGAAGCGAGGACCACCAGCGATCAGGTGGTGGCGCATGTCGATCTGGGTGTTCTCAATGGCCGAAAGTTCCAGTCCAAATTCATTCACCCGGTTCTTAAGTCCAACAATGTCGACAAGTTCCCACCTGCCGTTTTTGACCGGAATGGGCGGCGTGTTTAAAACCACGTCCTGGACGCCCAGCTGGGCCATGAACCTTAGCGCCTCGGTGTTGGAGGACGAGTTGAGCCCCATGCCGATCCTCATGACGAAGCTCTCTCTCCTGTGGCTCCGTTACTCGCCCCAACCGGCCCGCCATATTCGACTTCCTTTTCAACCGCCTCGATAACGCCTGCAATGTACCCCTGTGCAAACAGGCGCGACCGGTAGCCGCCCAGGTTGCCGGGGAAGTCGGCGTCATCGACCATGAGCGGGCAGTGGTCGTCGATGAAGTTGCCGGTAAATCCGGTGTCGCGGTACGTGCGCATCGCCCTCTTCATATCGACGTAGCCGGTGTTGATGAACTCCTCGTTGAACGCCGGGGCCTTGCCACTCACGTTGCGGAAGTGGACGTACAAAATTTTATTGCGGCCGCCAAAGTAGTCGATCATCTCGTAAATGTCTTCGCCCGGCATTTCAGAGAACGTGCCCTGGCAAAACTCGATCGCGTTGTAGTCGGAATCGACGATGCTGACCAGGCGCTTGAACGCGTCGAAGCTGCGGAACAGGCCCGGCACGCCGCCACGCTGGGGTACCGGCGGGTCTTCGGGGTGAATACCGCACCGCAACCCGACCTCTTCTGCAACCGGCGTTACTGCTTGGATCCAGTATTCGAGGGCGTCCCACATCGTATCTTCGTCCATATCCTTGCCGAACGTGGACGGGCGTCGGTCGTTCTCCCAGTCATACTGATAGCCGGTGCCCATCGCGCCGCCCCGGATGATCGTCGGCTGCGCCCTGCCCCAGCTGTTCGGCATCCAGTTATAGCCGTAGATCGGGATGCCGGCCCGGCCCATGTCGCGGACCTGAACCAGCAGGTCTTCGATCAGTTCGTCCTGCCGGGGCCCGCCGAATATCACATCGTGATAGTCGAGACTGGGTGAGAACCCGCCTTCGATAACCGCAAGATGCAGGCCGAACGACTCGATGCGCATTCGCATCGTCACGTAGTCCTGGTACCTCATGTGCTGACTGCCAGGGCCGCCATAAACGAGGATGTTCTTGATGCCGTACTGCGCCGCCGTTTGCAGCACCTCGTCCCCGCCTGGATTATGAATGGCGACCATTGGTTCCATAATTGGATTCCTCGTACCGTTTGCCCGGAGAATTCAAGACGTCCGCGGTGAATGGCGGCCTGATAACTCCCATAGACGAGCCATAGTCGGCCCAGAGCCAGGAATGTAGCACGCTGCCCGCACCGCCGGGCACCGGATTCGACTCAACTAAGCGAATGCCATGCAAATTACCCCGGGAAAGCGCCGAGAGTCTCTTAAATGAAATACCGGGTGACCAGTGGTCACCCGGCATCTCGAGAATCGCTTTAGAGGCCTGATTTACCCGACCGGTGAATAGTCGGGATTAACAGTAATTACGGCGAACGCTGCACCCTGCGGATCTTTCAGTATTGAAAATCGTCCAGGGGGCATATCCATTGGCGGAGCGATTACGGAACCGCCCGTTGACGTCGCCTTTGCGAACGCTGCGTCGCAATCGTCCACCGCAAAGTAAACCAACCAGGGTGTAGGTAGCTCGGGCATACCTTCCATGCGCTGCACCATACCCGCGACCGGAGCCCCATCGACCATCATCATGTTGTAGTCACCAAATCCAGGATTTGGAACGTGCGTCACCCCCAGGACCTCCTCGAAGAAGGTCCTCGACTTCGCAACATCAGACGACATTAGTTCGTTCCAGGAAATGGCCCCGTGCTCGCCTGCGAGGCGTGCGCGAGCGTCTCCTTTTGCCTGCCACAGCGCGACAACGGCTCCGGTCGGATCGCCGATTACCGACATCCGCCCCATGTCCATCACGTCAAAGGGTTCCATCATTACCGTCCCGCCGGCCGGTGCGACTTTTGCCGTCGTCGCATCGACATCGTCGACCGAGATGTACGTGGTCCAGGAAGGCGGCATTCCGCCGGCCTTCTGATCTTCGGCCTGTTCGTATATGCCGGCGGCATCTACCCCCCGAATTCTCTGCATAGAGTAGATGCCATTTCCTGTCGGCATTTGCTCCGCATCCCAACCAAACAGGCCACCGTAAAAGGTCTCGGCCCCTGCAACATCTGTCGTCGCAAGGTCGACCCACGAAGGTGTCCCGTGGGCATATTCCGTCCGTTCAGGCATCCATCCGCCTCCAATAATTGCTCATGCCGGAATTGGCCGCGTCTTGCGACAGATCTCTGGACCGTGCGCCCGGCTCGTGGAGCGCCATCGTACAGGGTTTCTGATCGAACAAACGAATACGATGTCAGAACCGGCCAGTCCCCTCTCCCTGCCAGCGAGACGGGTGCCCTCTGGGCGCGGGTGGGGGTTGGATCCGTCTACCGATCCAGGTGATTATTATGCCCAGCGTTTCGCCTGCCCTCGCGCCCGGTGGACACCCGCCATCCTCTCAGAAACGCCGCACGCAGCCCATTACGGCACCTGCGGGTCGTCGAGGTAGTCCCACTCCGGGTTGAGTTGCCACCGCACCGTGTCGGCAGGCGTGGTTTTTTCCGCCCACGGAATCATGACGCCGAGATCCGCCGACTGCTCTCGGATTTGCGCATCGACCCACTCGGGGTCCCAGTCATCGAGCACCATGCCGGTCAACCGTTGTGCAACCCCGGCGTGCTCCGGCGCATCGATCAGGTCGTTCATCTCATCAGGATCATCGGCCAGGTTGAACAGTTGCGAAGGCATGCCGTGGTAGTAGATCAGCTTCCAGTCGCCCTCGCGCACCATGCGGTTCTGCCAGATGCGGTCGCCATCGGAGTGTGCGGGGTCGCCCGGCTCTGTGCAGTACTCCGAGAACGCAATGTCGTGCCAGCCGGCAAACGCAGGATCGCTGATCAGCGGAAGCAGGGAACGTCCGACTGACGACGGCAACGCAGGCGCTCCGGCTGCGTCCAGCATCGTTGCGTTCAGGTCAAGCTGGCTGGTCACCCGGTCGATGTGCACCCCCTGCGGCAGCCGGGCAGGCCAGGAAACTATTGCCGGCACTTTTACCGCGTCCTCGTAGAATGTCTGCTTCCACCACAGTCCTTTTTCACCGATCTGCTCGCCGTGGTCAGCCGTGTAAATAATCAGGGTGTCATCGAGAAGACCGTGCCGTTCGAGTGCGCCGAAAATGTCGCCGAGCAATGCGTCGAGACGGGTCACAAGACCGTAGTAAGCGGTCCGGCACCGCTCGACTTCCTCGTCGGTTACGTCTTCCAGGCCCGCATGCGACTTCCACCATTTCAAGTACGGGTGAGTTTCCTCTTTGAACGCCATCGGATTCTTTGGCGGCGGGACCTTGCCGCGATAGGAGTCGAAGTCTTCTTTCGTGGCGACAAACGGCTGGTGGGGCAGCATGAATCCGACCGACAGGCAGAACGGAGCGTCGTTTGCGTTTGAATTTGCATACTCGTCCAGGAACTCGACCGTGCGTGCCGCCACTTTCTCGTCGTGCACCTGGTAGGCGTTCAGGCCGTGGCCCGAAAGTTCGAGGCTGACCCGGTTTGGACCCTGTGTTCCCTTCAGGCCGCCATGATCGACCTCGTCGGAGCCGAGGTGGTTCGGACTGTGGTCACCGATGAACCGTTCGGTGAATCCGTGCAACTGGTCGGGGCCGTTAAAGTGCATTCGGCCGATCTGGACTGGTCGATATCCTGCGGCCCCAAAGGCGTGGGCGAAGGTCGGGATTCCCGACGAAAGGATCTGGCTGTTGGTCCACACCCTGTTCCTGTAGGGATGCTGCCCGGTCAGCATGGAGGCTCGTGACGGAACGCAGATCGGCGAGGCACAGTAACTGTTGTCGAACACCACCCCGCGCGCCGCCAGCGCGTCGAGGTTCGGGGTTCGGATAACCGTGTCACCCGAACAACCCATCACGGCGGGATTGTGCTGGTCGGACTCGATGAAAAGGATGTTTGGGCGTGGGTCAGGCGAGTTTGAAGACGTTGTTGGCACGGGTGATTTTATGACTCTAAGCGGTGGTAGCGCCAGCAGTCTAACCTGTCAAATCAGACGACGAAATACTGCCGGGATGAAAGAGTCGAGAGCAGTGATTCAGTTGGTCGCTTTCGAACGTTCCGCACGATACTATTCTGAGCTCGCGAACAGCCCTGTTTCGCCCTTGACAACGAAGGGCCGCGGCATCCCATTCTGAAACCTGGTGTACCCCGAAAGGCAGTCTGCTCGTCGTGTCGGCAAATTACTTCCTGAGAAGAATTGCCCTCTTTTTCGCCGTGGCCCTTATGGCGGCGACGGTGAACTTTTTCTTCATTCCCGCAGCCCTGCGACCGGGCGGGGAAAGCCCGGGGCTATCGCGGATATATAACGCCAGGTTCGGTGTGGAAAGGCCACTCTGGCGCCATTACGTCAACTACCTCGGTGACACTGCCCGGCTTGACTTTGGCAAATCGAGATCCAACTACCCCACGCCGGTCACCTCAATGCTCAGGTCGGCCATCCCGTGGTCCGTTGCTCTCCTGGGAACCGCGACACTCTTGAGCTTTGTGCTTGGCAGTCTTGGTGGTGCCCTGTTGGGATGGGGTAAGGCACCGCGGTGGCTGCGCGGAATATTCCCTGTGTTCTTCACATTTTCAGCCGTGCCGTTCTACCTGATGGGGTTGATCCTCCTGTACCTGTTTGCATTTCGGCTCTACTGGCTTCCGCTCTTCGGGGGTTACAGCGTCCAGGGCGTTCCGGAGTTCACCTTCGCTTTCTGGGCAGATGTCCTGCAGCACGCGTTGCTGCCCGCCGCGTCCATAGTCCTGGCGCAGATCGGGTTCTGGGCGCTCGGAATGAGATCAATGATGGTGACGACGCAAGGAGAAGACTTCATGCGGCAGGCCGAGGCCAAGGGCCTGGCAGGCAAACGCATTTTCTTCCGCTACGCGATGCGCAACGCGCTGCTTCCACAGACCACGCAGCTTGCGGTAACCCTGGGCCACGTGATTTCGGGGGCAATCCTGGTTGAAATCGTGTTCTCCTACCCGGGCGTTGGCACAGTACTGCTCAACGCCGTTCGGACGTTCGACTATCTCGTAATCCAGGGCGTGATCTTCACGATTATTGTCACCGTTGCACTGGCGATGCTGATCGTCGACCTGATCTATCCGCTCCTCGACCCCCGGATCAACTACAGCAAGGCATAGGGGCCGGTGCCAGCAGCGCTGCTGGCCTGGTTTCTGGCAAGGACAGCTCGCCGCAGTGTATCGGCACCCCGGGGAGTTGCCGAAAATCCCAGCCAACCCCTGGTAACTATCCCAAAACCCCCCCTCCCCGCGGAGAAGGAATTGTCCACGCATGCCCGTCTATCTAATAACTCGATCCGTAATGTGTTTTGGGATAGTTACCTGGTCGCCGCGGGTTCGGATCGCTTGTGCGGCACAAACGTATCTGAAACATCGGCGCTTGCAACCACCGGCTTATCGTCATACAGGAAACACTTGACGGCGCGGTGCGGATCGACGCTATATGCCGGAGGAGCTTTCTTCCAACAGATTTCCATGACGGCCGGACATCGATCGGCGAACTTGCAACCCTTCAGGTCACGAGACTCATCCACCGAGCGAATCTCACCCTCTTTTTCCCATTCGCGAACACCGCGCAACTGCGGAATCGATTTAACCAGCAGCTTTGTGTAGGGGTGTTTGGGATCCTTGATTACCCGTTCTACATCTCCCGATTCAACGATTGTTCCCTTATAGAGGACGACGATGTTCTGGCAGATCTGGTAAGCCGTGGTGAGATCGTGGGTGACGTACAGGATCGAAATTCCCATGTCCCGGTTGAGGCTGCGCAGGCTCTCGAGGATCGTGGCCCTCAGCGAGGCGTCCACCATCGAGACCGGCTCGTCAGCCAGGATCACCTTCGGCTTGAGAAGCAGTGCGCGTGCCACCATAATTCGCTGTCGCTGCCCCCCGCTAAGCTGGTGCGGGTAGCGTCCGATCGTTTCGTCCGCGCGCAGGCCCACCGTTCCCAGGGCCTCTTCAACCAGCTTCCGTCCCTCGGCCTTCGACGACGCCAGCTTGAACTTAGATACCGCCACGTTGAGCAGGTGGTCGGCCTTGTAAAAGGGGTTGTACACCGCAAAGGGGTCCTGGAAGATCGGTTGCACTTCGCGCCGGAACTGTTTGCGCTCTCGCCGGGACATCTTTCTGGTGTCCTGCCCGTTGTACAGCACCTGCCCTTCGGTGGGGATGATCACGCCAAGCAGCAGGCCGGCCAGGGTGGTTTTCCCGCTGCCGCTTTCGCCAGCGAGCGCGACCATTGTGGGATTTTCCGCCGCGAGAGAGAAGGTGACGCCATCGACGGCCACGGTCCGGCGACGATTGAACAGACCGCCGCCAAATACCTTTGTGACGTTCTTGAGTTCCAAGAGCGCTGTCATGCCTCGACTCCTGCCTTCGGTTCATCGTAAAGGTGGCAGGCCACCAAGCTGCCGTCCGGCATGCGCTGGAATGGCGGCGTAATTTCCGAACATATGGGCATGGCGGACGGGCACCGGGGATGAAAGCCGCAACCGGTAGGAAGTTGAATCAGGGCGGGCGGCATACCGGGGATCCCGGTGAGTTTTTCGCGCTTCTCTTCAAGGTCCGGGACGCTATCGATCAGCAGTTTGGAATACGGGTGCCGGGGATTATTGACCACCTGCTCGACCGTCCCGAGCTCCACCAGCTTCCCCGCGTACATGACCCCGATGCGGTCGGCGAACTGGCCCATGAGCCCCATTTCGTGACCTACGATGATCACCGCCGCCCCGGTCTCGCGTTGAAGCCTGCCGAGAGTGATCATGACCTGCCGCTGCACCACAACGTCCAGGGCGGTCGTAGGCTCGTCGGCGATTATCACCCTCGGGCTGAGTGCCGTGGCAGTGGCAATCAACACACGCTGCTTCATTCCGCCACTCAACTCGTGGGGGAACATCCTGGCGACTCCGGGGTCAAGGCCCACCCGCTCCAGAAGTTCAGTCACAAGCGTGCGGAACTCCTCCTTGGATCGTCTTTCACCGTGATCGATAAGCCCGTCAATGACCTGCTCCCCGATTCTCATGACCGGGTTCAGCGCGTTCATCGCCGCCTGCGCCACAAGCGAAACCTTCGCCAGGCGCACCATGCGCATCTCTTCTTCAGTCAGGTCGAGGAGACTGCGGCCGTCGAGGAGAATATCGCCCCCCATGATATGGCCCGGTGGCTTGTGGAGCCGCATAATCGCCAGCGCGAGCGTGGTCTTGCCAGACCCGGATTCGCCAACCAGGGCCAATCTCTCGTTAGGTTGCAACTCGAAGCTGACATCATCGACAGCCTTGACCTGCCCTGCCTCCGTTTCGTAGTAGACCCGGAGGTTTTTCACCTGGAGCACCGGTGTGGCCTGAGCCTGCTCCTGGACCGATCGGTCGGTGGTCGTCATCAAACGCGCTTTCTGAGCCGCGGGTTGGCCCATTCATCGAGGCCGCGTGTGACCAGGAACAGGCCCACGAACAGCGTGACGATGATGATTATCGGAGGCGCCCACCACCACCACCAGCCATTGAGCAGCGATGCGTAGAAGATGTTCCAGTAGATGGTCATCCCGAGCGTGTTTGCCTCAAATGGTCCAAGGCCGAGCGCCTCGATTCCAATGGAAGCGAGGATCGCGCCGGCTACGGCAAGCACGAAGTTGGCGACTATGTATGGCATCAGGTTGGGGATCATCTCCTTGACAATGATCTCCAGGTCGCCCATCCCCGTGAGCCGGGCGAGTTCGACGTATTTCTGCTGCCGCATCACCAGGACCTGGGAACGGAGCACGCGCGTCGGACCAAGCCACGCGAGCATGGCCACTATCAGGGCCATCATCTCCACGGTCATGTCGCCCGGTATCGCTATCGCAATTGCCACCAGCACAATCAGAATCGGAATCGTCTGCAGGGTGTCGACGACAAACCTGATGGCATTGTCGACGACGCCCCCGAAGTAGCCGGCGATGAAGGCGAGCAGCGTGCCAATGACAATGCCGACCGTTCCGGCGATAATTCCGATGCGCAGGGTTTGCGGGGTGCCAATTATCAGCACCGTCACGATGTCTTTTCCCTGGCGGTCGGTACCCAGCCAGTGCTCTGCGCTGGGCGGATTGCTGGGCCTGAAACTCAGGGGGCGGGCGTCTGAAACGTCGGTGAAGATACTGCCGACAGCCCAGAAGAGGAACAGTGTGAAGAGGATTGCCAGGCCACCCATCATCGCGGGATTACGCAGGATGTAGCGGTAGATGGCGCGCGCCCGGCCTACAGGAACGGCATGTGCCGCACTGGCGGACCCGGAATCTGGCGCGCCAATAGTGGCGGGTATTGTCAACTTACTCGTTCCTGTAGTTGATGCGGGGGTCGAGAAGTGGGTAGGCCAGGTCGATGATAAGCATCGCAAACGCAACGGTGATAATGATCGTGAAGATCACACCCTGGAGCACGAAGTAGTCGAACCCCTGTACCGCGTTGAGCAGCAGTGTGCCGACACCCGGGTATGAGAACACTATCTCAACGAGGATTGCCCCCGAAATAACTTGCCCCAGCGTAACCGCAAGCGCGGTTGTCTGCGGCAGGATGGCGTTGCGCAATGCGTAGCGGAAGAAGATGCGAGGACCGCGCAAACCCTTCGCTTCGGCCTGGTGCATGTAGTCCTCGCCCTGCATTGTCACCATCATCGACCTCATGCCCAGGGCCCAGAAGCCGATCTGGGCAAGCACTATCGATGCCGCAGGCAGAATTGCGTGCTTCAAAACGTTGGTCCAAAAACCGAAGGTGAACTCCGGGATCCTGTTGGTGCCGTAGCCCCCGAAGAGGGGGAGCCAGTCAGTCTGGAATGCGAACAGGTACAGGAGGACCACGCCCATCAGGTAGAACGGCACGGCCGAGAACGTAAAAAATACGGGAAACAGCGCGTGCAAAAAACGCGGCGCCTTACCCCAGGCGAGCAGGGCACCACCAAGACTGCCAAGCACAAAGCTCATGACTGTGGCGGTTGCGAGAAGTCCGACGGTCCATGGGATCGCGTCCCTCAGCATCTTGGTGACCTTGGTGGGGAAGAACGAAATAGACTGGCCGAAATCCAGCCGGGCAGTATCGCCAAGATAGCTGATGTACTGGCGCCACAGCGGCCTGTCGAGGCCGAACTTGGCGTTGTAGGTCTCGATCAGCCCGTCGATCTCCTCTGAGGAAACACCCGCTCCCTGGATCTGTAGCTGGGCCAGCTTCTGAAGTATCGGGTCCTGACCGGTAAGCCTCGGGAAAAAGAAATTAACTGTTGCAGCCACGAAGGCCACCGCAAAGAACAGGGCCAGTCTCCTCAGTACATATTCGACAGTCAAGACGGACCAGCCGACCTGGAGCGAGCGGTGTTGTAGCAAGTCGGCCTGACGCGGGCCACCCCTGGGCCAAATGCCGTCGGGCGGCTACAGAGACCGGGCCGTTCCATTGCCATGAAACACTCCATCAGCTTCAAATCGCCTGCTTCTGTTTCGTAAAATCAGGCTGCAAGGGAAACACCGTGGCAGTATGCAGGTAGCACCACAGGAGGTCCTTCCCGCCCCGGGCAGCCCGAGCCTTCCACGGTATTCGTGACCG
This sequence comes from Chloroflexota bacterium, assembly GCA_022564545.1. GTDB lineage: Bacteria > Chloroflexota > Dehalococcoidia > Lucifugimonadales > Lucifugimonadaceae > Lucifugimonas. The sequence goes on from JADFLG010000035.1 coordinate 11,986, forward strand.
TAGAGTGTCGGCCGGGTTCAATAATCCCGCTGAACCGCGGCCTCCCGATGACTGTTTCAAGTAATCGGGAAGCCGCGTTGTCATTTGCTCAGCGACTACTCGCGGTTGGTCGGTGTAAGGAACAAGAGCGTGTACGGGTAGCCCGTGTGCGGGGCGATCCCGTTCATGTAGGGGTCGGTGACCAGGCTCGGCCAGTTTTCCCAGTAGTACGTGTTGGTAGCAAACCGGTTGAAGAACTCTACGAGAGGAATGTCGGGCAGGTCTTCCAGCCAGATTGCCATTGCGGCCTTCTCAAGCTCGCGCACCTTGTTCAGGTCGGCCGTCTCAGCCAGTTCCTCGACGATGGCGTCGAATGCCAGGTTCGAATAACCGTACAGGTTCGACGCGTTATCGGTGGTGTACAGGTTCAGGGTCTTGTAAAGGTCCCCTGACTGTGAACCGTTGTGACCGAACAGGCCGCACGTGTAGCTATCGCCGGCTAACTGGGCGAATGCGTCGGGCGGCTCGGCGTATGAAGCATCGATGCCGTGCTGCCTCAGAGTTTCTGCCACAACGGGACCAAGGTCCGAGAACTGGGGGAAACTGGCGATGTTGCACACAATGGTGTCGCCATTGGAATCGGCCCAGAAGTCGTCTTTGTTCTTTGTGTAGCCAGCGGCGGTCAGGCGTGCATCACCATCGCTTCTGTCGTACTTACCCTGCTGGTATTGCGCTTTCAGGCTGGCAAGGTTATCCATGGCTTTCTGCAGGCCCTTGAAGTCAGGGAAAGGCCAGTCGTTGATCTTCCCCTTGTTCGCGTAGGCGAAGTCGTTGATCAGATCGCGGTCCAGGTAGCGGGAAATCGCCCAGCGGACCTCGCTCTTACCCAACTGCTTGTCCTTGTTGTTCACGTGCAGCGCCGTGGGCCACCAGGAAACCAGGCCGTACGAACCTGTCTCATCACCAGTCCAGGTGGTGGCGTATTCGTTCTGGTCGAGGATCGTCTGGATTACCTCAACTGCAAGGTCGTGCGTCTGATCAATTTCGTTCTTGATCAATGCCGTCGCCTGGCTCTGGTCGTCCCCGAGGTCGAGGATCGTGTACCGCTCTACCTGCGGCAGGTTCTGGAACCCGGTCTTGCAGGCCCACCACGAATCGCAACTGGCGACGCGGTCGAGCATGCGCTTCTTAATGTCAGAGAAAGCAAGGCGCCAGGGACCGGTTGTCACGGGACCAGCGCCCGCGTTCCATGCCGTGTACTCGGCCCAGTCTTTGCCCTCCCAGATGTGCTTCGGGACGATGAAGGTGGCCGAGTCGCCCACCGCGGCGATCACGGTTGCGTGGAAACGTGGCGACGGGTTGTTGAAGACAATCTTGACCGTCAGGTCATCAACGGCTATCGTCTCCTTGACGAATACCTCGTATTGGCCGCCAAGCCTTACTTCGCTGCCAAGGTCGCGCAGCGTGTTGAGGGTGTAGACAACGTCTTCCGAGGTGAACGGCATTCCGTCACTCCAGAAGATGCCTTCCCGCAGCTTGTACGTGAGCTCGGTGGCATCGGCGTTATATTCCCAGCTCTTGGCGAGCCACGGGTATTCGTTGCCGTCCAGGTTGTCTGCATAAACCAGCGGCTCGTAGAAGAACTGAATGCCCTGCTGGTGAGTGCCACCCAGGTTGTACGGGCTCCACATCTCAGTCGGCGGGAGTCCGCTCTTCAATGCCGAGATGACCGTGCGGTTCCGTGGTACGTCACGGATGAAAGCGCCCGGGACCTCTTTCTCGACGATCACGGTCTGAATGATCGTTTCCCCGGCTACTTGTACTTCTTTTTCAACGATGACGGTCTGGATGATCGTTTCCGTGCCGCCGCCACATGCGACCACGGCCACCAGCGCGATGCCCAGTGCAGCCATGGTGACCAGCTTAAGATGTTTTAACACGCGTTGCCTCCGAATCAGACGGCCCCAACGATAGAACTGAGCCGTGGAAGTGTGATTTATATCACATATTCGGTGCCACCACCGTGGCACGTATGAGTTTTTTGGGGACTACCTCACGGCAACATGTTCTCAATAGACACGGCGATCGCCCACACGACTGGCCGTTGTGAAAATTACGGTCGTCCCGGGATCGCATGCAGTACGGGGCGTCTTCCACTACCAGAACGGGCTGCCAGACCCGGACCATTCGGTTTTTGTCATCTGCAATCGTCCGGGGCTGCACGATCTGTTGAAGCACCCGGCGAACGCTCTGACTGACCAGTCGCCGGAAACCGCGTCACCTGAACCGTCACACCGTCCTCACGGGACATGCCGCTTGCGGTGACCTGATAGGTTAAAATCCCGTCCGTTTGGCCCCACAGGCCAGAGCGCCAGAGCGATCAACGGGTTTCAAGGAAGGTCAATGTCAGCCACTCTTTTGCCAAAACGAACATGGCCCGGTGCGGTAACAGGTGTGTTCATCCTGTTCGCACTGTTTATCGTCGTTGGCTGTACGTCGTCCACGGACTCTGTTGCCGACACGACCCGATTTTCAGGCACCCCCCCAACTTCCGGTGCAGCCACGTCTTCGACAACAGACCAGTTCGCTCCGTTCACCAACATTGGGCCCGATTTAGGCGGACCGGCCGAGATATTCAACCGATACCCCGGAGTGGTCATTTTCGACTTCGACCGCGACGGGGACCTCGACTTTTATGTGACCCAGGCCGAGATAAACGCCCCGCTTGAAGTTGCCAGGGGCGGGCCGAACCGGCTTTTCAGAAACGACGGAAACGGCCGGTACACCGAGGTTGCCGGGGCGGCGGGGGTGGCAGCCGCGGACCACAACAGCACCGCAGTGGCGGCCTGCGATTTCAACAACGATGGCTACCAGGACCTCTATGTCGGCGCACAGGGGCGTATTGGCGATAACCTCGACTTCGGGTCTGTCGACGATGTCCCCGGCCTGAGGAGGGTGATCCAGGACCGGTTGTACCTGAACAACGGGGACTCGACATTCACCGATATCACGGACTCAGCATTCGGCACGCGCGCCAACGTCCGCTCGACGGGATCCATCGCCTGCGGGGACGTGGATGGCGACGGCTGGCTGGATATCTACGTGGGCAACCGCGCTGACGTCGACTTCGTGCGGTTCGATACACCTGCCCACAGCGGCAACTTCAACCTGATGTACCGCAACAACGGCGACCTGACGTTCACCGATATCACCATCGAATCCGGCCTGCTTGGCCCGGAGATCGTGATGCGCGACAGCGACGGCTTCCCGATCACCTTTCCCATCCAGGGCGGGGAATTCGAGATCGAAGGATTCGACCCTTCGATTGTCGATGACAACGGGAACCCTGTGGGCGACCCGACCAGCCAGACCTGGGCAACGCTGTTCTTTGACCACGATAACGACGGGGACCTGGACCTGTGGGTGGCGAACGACGGCGACCGCATCCAGGTCTACCGCAACGACACGGTCGAAGGCCGAATCGAATTCCGCAACATCGCCCACGAAATGGGCGTTGACCAGTCAGGCGCGTGGATGGGCTTCGCCCTGGGAGATTTCGACGGGGACGCCGACCTGGATATCTTTGTCACTAACATCGGCTTCAACAGCCTGGTACGCGGCCGCCCGAGTTCACCCGGTGGAGACTGTACCTATGCCCACCAGTTCGACTGGGGCACCTGCTTCCACTATCTGCTGCGCAACGATGGCGTCAGGGAGATCGAAGGCGTGGGCACGGTCGGCGTCTTCCCCGATGTCGCAGGCAGCACGCAGATCGAACCGAGCGCAGCGCTGCCGCCAGAGTCGCTCACTCCATCCAACATCGAATCGTTCTGGCAGGTGCCGACGGGGCTGGCAGCCTACGATTTCGGATTCGGGACGGTGTTTTTCGACATCGAGAACGACGGCGACCAGGACCTCTACTGGCTCGGCGCGATCATCGCCCGCGGTGAAGGGCCCGGAGGAATGCTGTTTCCAGGGTTCGGCAGAATGCTGCAGAACATAGGCGGCGGCAAGTTCAGGGACATAACGGTCGAATCCCACTTAATCGATTCACAGGGTGTGGATTATTCGAAAACCGACCCGTCCGAGCCGGGTTTCGACCGTCTCGCCCAGCGCATGGGGCCGGAATTCCACGAAAACGGAAAGGGCCTTGCAAAAGGCGATCTGAATGGTGATGGCTTTGTTGACCTGATCGGCACAAACAGCAGCGGCGAGATTTTTGATGAGCCGGGAGTGCCCGGTGGTACCTCTGTTGTCGCCGGGCCGCTGATGGTCTGGATAAACGGTGGGGGAGACAGTTCCTGGCTGACGCTGCGCCTGAAGGGGAGGATGGCGGTGGACGGCACCGGCTCGAACGCCGACGGCATTGGCGCGTTCGTCACTGTCACATCTGAAGGCGCCGATGGGCGACCGCTGGTGCAGGTCCAGACGGTCCTCGGCTCGTCGACGTTCCTTTCGATGAGTTCACTTGACCTGACGTTCGGGATCGGGAGTGCCGAACGGGTCGACAGGGTCGAAATCAAATGGCCGAGTGGCGTCAGTCAGACGCTGACGGACGTAAAGGCGAACCAGGTGCTTGAAGTGACTGAGCCGGCCGGTTAGCGAGGAGCTTCGAGCCGGATTGCTCGTCTTCCCGAACGGAACGGAGGGACGGTCACCGATTCGGGAATCGATCATCTTTCGACCGGTACGCTGTACCGGACCGGGGCCTGAGCCTGGGTGCAACTGATTTTGGCATGGGACGCGCTGACTGATTCGACGGGAAGTTCCGATGTGACAGCGGTCGCTCCGCACCGGTCGGGAAGAGGGCGCGTCCAAATCGGGACGAGGGTCTACTGCAGCACCCCTGCTTTTACAAGCGCCGACCGCAGGCCCTCTGCCGTCTCGAACACATGCCCGACGTAGCCAAGACGTTCGGCAGCTTCGACATTTTCCGGCATGTCATCGGTGAAAAACGCCTCGTGGGGATCGATCCGCGCAATTTTCAGTGCATGCAGGTAAATCTCGGGCTCCGGCTTGATCGAACCGATCTCTGAGGCGTTGATTACGTGGTCGAACAGGTCGGCGATGCCGAGGCTTTCGAGGTCCTGGTTCAATTTGGAGGTCGCGTTGGTCATGAGCGCGACGGGAAGCTTTGACTTGCATTCCCGGACGATTTCGAGCACTTCAATCGCCAGTTCGCCCGTTCTGCCCGACCAGAATTCCAGGGCGCCCTCTACGTCCCGGCCCGGAAACCTCGTTTTCAGAATTCGGCCGACGTTTGCGCGCCACTCCTCATCGGTGATTTCGCCCCGTACAGCTGGCACGACGTTTTCGGGTGCGAACGCGACCTCGCGGAACGCATCCAGCGATATCCCGTACAGGTCTCCGATGGTCGCCCAGTCGTACTCCCAGTTTCGGAGCACCCCATCGAAGTCGAAAAAGACACACTTAATCAAATCTGTGGACCCACTGGCATGCAGTCTCGATTCTCTCTTACTCCAACCTTCAATAACATCGGGTCATTCGAGCCCGGCAGACATTCGAAATTGCAGATTGCCCCACCATTCCGCCATCCTGAGCTTGCCCGCCCTGAGCCTGCCGAAGGGTCGAAGGGTCAAAGGGTCAACGGCGTTGGCGGTCATCCTGGTTGTTTCGCGCCAATCCTGGTAGCAAATCGAACCTTCCTTCAATCAATGCTCGTTTCTTTGCCCGACTCCAGCCTTTGATCTGTCGTTCTGCTTCGAACGCTTCCCGCAAAGATGGGAAGTCTTGCGTGAACACGACCCGAACTGGGAGTCTTGGCGAAGTCCAACGCCCTCCGAGTCCCATTCTGTGCGCGGCGACTCGATATTCCAAATTTGTTGTTGGCCCCGTGTAGTAGGAACCATCTGAGCACATTAGGATGTACATCGCAGGTGACATACTCGACCCTTCCGACCCTTCGACAGGCTCAGGATGGCGGCGTTGGCGGGCCACACTCCGACCCTTCGACAGGCTCAGAATGGCAGTGGTTCCGGGCAACCCTTCGACCCCTTCCGACCCTTCGACCCTTCGGCAAGCTCAGGGCGGGCAAGCTCAGGATGAAGGAGCGAGGGAACAATCTGCAATCTCGGATGTCAGGCGAGCTTTCATCCTTCGACCCTTCGGCAGGCTCAGGGCAAGCAGGCTCAAGACCCTTCGGCAGGCTCAGGGCAAGCAGGCTCAAGACCCTTCGACCCTTCGACAAGCTCAGGATGGCGGCGTCTACTGTCAGCCGTTGAAGCCTTTAATCATTCCGCGGATGTACGCCACCTGCCCGAGGTGCTGCGATTCCTCGGCCAGAATATGACCCAGTATCCAGCCGATGTTCAGCGACTCGTCCCGGTACGCCGCGTAAACGTCTCGGGCTAAATCAGATGACTCAAGGCCGTCGATCATCGCCAGCAACGAAGCGTGAGCCTCGTCGAAGTATTCGAACACAAGCCCGATGTCGACTGGCGGAAAGTCACGCACCTGGTCGGGCGTTTCTCCCCTGCCATATCGCTCGGCAGGCATGCCCATCCGCTCCGCCCAGTTGCGGCTTGTCCACAACTCTTCCCCGCCAAGCACGGTCTGGTTGGCCCAGCGATCGGACACCCTCGCCATGTGCCAGACGGTCCAGAGGATATGGTTCGACTCGGGAGCCGGCTGCCATGAAAGTTCCTCCGGGGTCAGACCTTCAACCGACTGTTTCAGCTTGCCGTAATACTCGTTCAGTCCGCTCTTGATCGCATCTTTGAAACCACTCATCGCTCAACTCCCCCCAACGTCATCCGTCGAGCCCGCGGACCATCCCGCGAATGAACCCGATCTGGCCCAGGTGCTGAGCCTCTTCAGCCAGCACATGCCCCAGTATCCATGACCATGTGACAGACCTGTTGCCGCGGGTGAAAATTTTGGACAAATCTTCATCTGAAATGCCATCTATTACTTTGAACGATGCAGCACGGACAGCATCGAAATACTCGACCAGATCGGCCACCGGCATCGCGGGCATTGCGCGAACTTCGTCGGCCGTCTGACCGTAGCCGCTACCTTCGACACTGATCCCGGTCTTATCGGCCCAGCCGCCGGAGTCCCACACGCTCTCACCACCGGCTATCGAGTTGTTGATCCAACCGTCTTCGACCTTTGCCATATGCCATACGAGCCACACAATGCTGTTCGAATCCAGAGTCGCCTGCCACCGCAGTTCCGCGTCGGTGAGACCTTCCAACTTGGATTTAAGCTCGGTCAGGTACTCGGTCATCCCGCTCTTTAACGCGCCCTTGAAACCACTCATCGATCAGCCTCCGGTTTCACAAATGCTTTTCGTGGATTTGTCGATGGCCCCTATCGCTGCACCGACGGTTTTTTGTCCCTTTCTCAACTATCGCGAGAGAAAAAGATAACGATTCCTTTCTGACTGGGATCCCTCCGCTCCGGTCGGGAAATAGTTCTGTGGCACCCGTGTCACGAACTATCCAGGCGTTCGAGCTTAACTCGTCAGTTAAACTCCCGACCCACCAGGGAACGTGACTAAGCCACTCAGGCACTTTCTACTGGATTGTGCAGGATGCCGACGTGCTCGATCTCGACCGTCACGTCGCCACCGGGGGTGATTGGCGGCGTCGTGCCCGAGGTACCCGTCCACAGCATGTCGCCCGGATCCAACGTCACGTACCTGCTGATGTAGGAAATCGCCTGCGCCGTCGTGAAGATCATCTCTGACGTGTGGCACTTCTGCCCCTCGACACCGTTCACAAGCCCCCGGATATTCACATTTTGCGGGTCGATATCGGTAACGATGAACGGGCCGGTCGGGCCGAACGTGTCGGACGACTTCGCGCGCCACCACTGGGTGTCGGCCCTTGCCCCCGACTGCCACTCGCGTGCGCTCACGTCGTTGCCGCAGGTGTAGCCGAAGACGTATTCGAGCGCTTCTTCTTCGGAAACGTTACTGGCCCGCCTGCCAATGATCGCGACCAACTCCGACTCGCCAACGACCGTGCCTGCATCGGCCGGGAGCTTGATCGGGTCGCCGGGCCCGATGATCGCGTTGTTGTTCTTGTAGAACGGCTGTGGGCGGTCCGGCCTGTCTGCGCCATGCAGGTGCGAACCGTAGTTCAGCGCCAGGCACAGCATCTTGCCGGGTCTGGGCACCGGTGCGAGGACCTTGATCTCTTTCAACTCATGTGTGGCGCCCGTCTCCGAGTAGCCCTGTCCAATCGGCGAGTTGGAAATCTCTTTCACTGTTTCGCCGTCGACGATGCCGTATGCAGCGTCATAGCTACTTGCAAATCTCACAAACTTCATTATCTTGGCCCGTTTTCTGTGTTGGATATCGGTTTTTGCCAGTGCTGCGTCTTTAGAATTCGCGATTTCATGCGAGCCCTGCGCCGAGCCGAAATATGTTACTCCCGATGTAGTTTTACGCTCGGGCCGTTATGGTCAGGGGCCGGTTCACAAGTTCGGGCAGTTCATCGGCATCTGCCCGGGAGCGCCACGGAGGGTCAGATTGTTCGATCTCACCATCAGGAACGGAACAGTCATTGATGGAACGGGCTCGCCCGGGTTCAAGGCCGATGTCGCCATCAGGGGTGATTCGGTGGCGGTGGTTGGCGAAGTGGGCGAACATGCTGGGACGGCGCGGGAAATCGACGCCACAGGCAAGGTCGTCACCCCCGGCTTCATCGACCTTCACACGCACTCCGACGCATCGTTTCTGATCGATCCCTACGCCGACTCGAAGCTCACACAGGGCGTGACCCTCGAGTTGTTCGGAAACTGCGGGATGAGCTTCTGCGCCCCCCTCATCGGCGGTGCACGAGCCATGTTTGAAGAGCGCATCAACCGGTCGGGAGACGAATTGAACCCGACCTGGACCGATTTCGACGGCTATCTGACCGCACTCGAAAACGCCGGCTCCACGATCAACGTTGCCACGCAGATCGGTCACGGCACTGTCCGCGCCGCCGTGATGGACATGGAACCTCGCATGCCCACCCCCGAAGAGCTCGACCGGATGACGGGCATCTTCGCCGATGCGCTCGACGCGGGCGCGCTCGGCATGTCGACCGGGCTCTGGTACGCCCCCGGCTCGTTCTCTCTGGCCGACGAGGTGATTGCCCTGACCCAGCCGGCTGCCGACCGCGGAAAGCTCTATTCATCGCATATCCGATCGGAGGCCGACGACCTGAGTGGACTGTTCCCGGCCCATGCCGAGGCGATCGAGGTCGGTCGTCGCACCGGCGCCCGAATCCAGATATCTCACGTGAAAGCCGTGGGCCCGAAGTTCTGGGGACGCGGCCATGAGTTGATAGACGGGATGGAAAAGGCCCGCGCCGAGGGTATCGACGTTGCGGGCGACCAGTATCCGTACGAGTGGTCGTCAACCGGGTTTTCGGGCGCAATGTTTGCCCGCTGGGCGCTGGTGGGAGGACGCCAGGCCACGCTGGACCGCCTCGCCGATTCAGACACACGCGCACGAATCCGCACCGATGTCACCTACTACATCAGCAGGAACCATTCTGCCGCGGGCTGCGTTGTCGCCAGCTTCCCGCCCGATCAGTCGCTTGAAGGTCGCAGCCTGGAGGACATTGCCGAAGAAATGGGCTGCGAGCCGGAAGAGGCGGCGCTCCGGCTCTACGAGCAGTCGGAAGGGTCGTACGTGCTCCACTCGATGGAGCTCAAGGACGTCGATTCGATCGCCAAATGGCCGCTGATGGCGGTAGCTTCCGACGGGTCGTCGCTCCGTGACGAAGGCCCGTTGTCGTCGGGTAAGCCGCACCCCCGCAGCTACGCCACGAACACGGTCGTTATCGAGCAGTTCGTGATGCAGCGACAGTTGTTCACACTGGAAGAAGCGATTTACAAGATGACCGCCCTGCCCGCTTCACGCCTCGATCTCAAACGCCGCGGACGCATCGCTGTGGGGCAGATCGCCGATATCCTGGTGTTTGATCCCGCCAACGTGAAACAGAACAACGACTTCGTGAATCCGCACGTCTACTCAACCGGCATGGACTACGTCTTTGTGAACGGAAAACCCGCACTCGAAAACGGCAAACCGAACGGCAGGCTGCCCGGCAAGGTACTGCGTTCGCTGGATGATTAGGAGGATTTGTGGACTCGTTATTTGACGGGGCAACACGGTCATATGCTGAACTGAGTCAGACCACTATCGGATATTCAGAGGGGCCAAACCACGGACCACCTCTGTTGCTGATACACGGGCTAACGGTCAGGCGTGAATCGTTCGCGCCTGTAATAGCCGAATTGATGAAGAAATTTCATGTCTTCGCAATCGATCAACGCGGACATGGCCAATCGGGACATCCCGATACCGGATATACCTTCACGAACTACTCGAGCGACGCCGCTGAATTCATCGAAAAGGTAATCGGTGAAAATTCGCTGATCTGGGGCCATTCGCTCGGTGCCGGGACAGCAATAGTCACCGCACATCGGTACCCGGATCGGGTTAGCGCCCTTATCGCAGAGGACCCAATAATTCTACGGACCAGTCGTGGGATCCCCGACGATTCATTTATTGTCAAAATACTTCCGCAATGGGCCGAATATGTGCGGAGAAAGCCGACAATCTCCGAGTTGGAAAAGTTATTAGGTTCCAATGAAATAATCGAAGAGATGGGGACAGCAGTCATCCGCTACTTCGCCGAGTCTCTCGCCCAGGTCGACGCGCGGACAATCGACGCGGCGTTAAGCGGGGAGGCGATTTCGGTACACCACCCGATGGACTCGTTATTCAATGTTCAGTGTCGTTCTCTGTTGATGCACGCAGATCCAGGACTGGGTGGAATCATTCCCGACGACTTCCTTGAAAACTTGCTTCCTTTACCACCTAACTGGAGTCTCATTCGCTATGCAGGCCACGGACACGATATTCATATATCCGATCCAGTTACCGTCGCGCGCGACGCTATCGAATTCTTCGAATCTGTCGGAT
>JADFLG010000003.1 GCA_022564545.1 Chloroflexota bacterium
CGAACCTGGCAACAGAAAACCACCTGGCTTCGCGCCCGCCACCCAACAAAAAAACCCTTCTCTAACGAGAAGGGCCATTTCACTTAGTAGCAGATTTTTGCCTGAACAGCGTTTACAACACCCTGCCGCCCCCTACACCGAATGCAGCGAAATGCCCTTCTTGTCGAGCGTGCGCATCTCTCGGGCCGTCAGCTTCACCCGGTAGCGCTGACCGTCGATCACGACCCACTTGTTCTGCAGGTTCGGCTTGAAAATCTTGCGGGTTGCATTCAGCGCGTGCGACCGGTTGTGACCGAACAACGGCTTGGGTCGGGGTCCGAGACCCAGTTTCGCCCTGATCTGGTCGGAGCTTGGCATAACGGTTAAACTCTCGAAATAAGTTCCTGGTGTGGGGGATATCTCTGCCGAACGGTCGAATCACGAACACAGTTCAGTACCGCTCGTTTGAGACCCTAACGATATACGTTAACATGCATATGGAACTGGAACAACAGAACCTTGCCCGGTGAAATGCGAGTCTGGTTGGTCAATCTGAGCTGCAATTGCTCCGAGATCGCAAAGGAGTAGACCTGGTGCAAAACTCTATGGTCGAGAGCGACAGGACCGGTTCGAAGGTGCTCGTCGAGATGATCCGCGCCACCGCCAGTGCGGTCGAGGCCAACCGGGACACCATTAACGCCCTGAATGTGTTTCCAGTTCCGGACGGTGATACTGGCACCAACATGATGCTCACCCTGCGGTCCGTGGTGGACGATATTGGTGACGACTCGTCAGGAACGATCGGCGATATCGCAAAGAAAATGGCACGCGCGGCGTTGCTGGGTGCACGCGGAAACTCGGGACTCATCCTCGCCCAATTCTTCAAAGGGCTCTCGGAATCGCTCGGAACATCCGACGGCGAGCCGCTCCTGAGGGGAACGAGCTTCGCCAGGTCACTGCGAATCGCCGCAACGAACTCTTACAAGGCTATCCCCAACCCGGTCGAAGGCACCATGCTGACGGTTTACCGCGAATGTGCCGACGTAGCCGAAGCATCTGCAGCGCAAAACGGCTCATTCGAAAACGTGCTCGCGGCAGTAGCGGCAAGTTCACTCGAAACAGTGCGTCGCACACCCCAGTTGCTGCCTGTGCTTGCGGAAGCGGAAGTGGTCGACTCCGGCGGGTTTGGATTTGCAGTGATGCTCGACGGTGCCCTGCGGTCGCTGCATGGCAATGAACCGGCTGGGCGGGTGGTCGAAGTCCCCATGCCGGGCGGAACGAAATTCTCTGGCACGGTTAAGGCTGACTTCGTGGATGCGTCGGAGGAGATTGATTGGGGTTACTGCACCGTGTTTGCGATCCAGTCTGAATCCATCGATCTCGACAAACTTCGCGCCCACATGGACCAACTTGGTCGCTCACCAATCGTCGATGGCACTGACGGAATCGCCAAGGTCCACGTGCATATGGAAGATCCCGGAAAGGCTCTCAGCGCCGGGCTCGGGTACGGACAAATCTCGAATATCGAAATCGTCAACATGGACGAACAGACAGCTGGCTGGGCTGCCGCCCGTCGAAACAGTGCCGGTCGCAGACGCGTTCCGACGCTTGCCGCCCCCAAAATAGCGGTAGTGGCGGTTGCCGCTGGAGATGGTCTGACCGATCTGATCATCAGCGCCGGTCTCGGGGCGACATCGGTTGTGGAAGGCGGCGACACGATGAACCCATCTGTGGCCGACCTGCTGGCAGCGGTCAATGCGGCGCCCTCGAACAAGGTGATCTTGTTGCCGAACAATAAGAACGTTGTTGCAGCTGCACAGCAGGTACCTGACCTGACCGGTAAGGATGTGCGAGTCGTTCCAACCCGCTCAGTTCAAACAGGGGTAGCAGCCCTCCTGGCGTTCAGCATGGATCTTTCTCTGGACGAGAACGCAGAAGCGATGAACGACGTCGCCGGTGAAGTTGGTGAAGGCCGTGTTTGCCGGGCATCCAGGGACGTCACTATTTACGGCCGCGAGATCAAAGCAGGGATGGCGTTCGCAACCTTTGATGACGTGATAGTGACGGTGGGTCGTGATCCGCTGTTCGTGCTTGTCAAACTAATCGAGGAATGCTCGGACGGCGCGGAAATTGTCACCGTATACACAGGGGAATCTCTCAGTCCAGAGCAGGTTAAGACGACTACCGAAACCCTCGAAGACAAGTTCGCTGACATCGAGATCGAGGTCGTACACGGCGGACAGCCGCACTACGACTACCTGATTGCAGTAGAGTAGCCTGAACCTCGTTATCGGTCGTATTCAGCTTTCAATCGCGAATATGTGGCAGCTATCGGCCAACCTGTGTAGTCCCGGAGCGTAAGAATGAGCATCGCAGTAGTTACCGACAGCACTTCCGACCTGCCCGCAGATCTCGTTGAAAAGCACGGTATTTCGGTAATACCGCTGAATGTGCACATCGAAGATGAAACGTTCCTCGACGGTGTGACGATCTCGTCCGACGAGATGTACAGGCGTCTGCCTGATGCAAAAGTGATCCCGACAACTTCGGCGCCGTCGGTCGGGGCATTTGTTGAACTCTACGAGAAGCTCGCGAAGACGCACGATGAAATCATTTCAGTGCATATCTCGTCGAAGCTGAGCCTGACACATAACTCTGCTGTGAACGCGGTCGCCGAAATGAGTTCGACCACTACCCCGATCGCAGTCGTTGACACTCAGCAGGCTTCGATGGCCCTTGGCTGGACGGCGGTCCGTGTCGCTGAAGCAATATCCGACGGGGCGTCGCTGGACGATTCGGTCGCCCTTGCAAAGAAGCTGAGTGAACGGGCAGTTTTCATCGGGATGGTCGACACGCTCAAATACCTTGTTCGCGGTGGGCGAATAGGGAAGGCGCAGGGCTTCGTGGGCTCGCTGCTCCGGGTGAAGCCCATCCTCACGATCCGGGAAGGTGAAGCGCACCCCCTGGAGCGGGCACGAAATCGCAGCAAGGGAATCGCCAGGATCAAGTCGCTGGTGGCAGAGTACGCTCCGCTCGAAAAGCTGGCCGTGCTGTATACGACCGATGAGGACGATGCCCGTGAAATCGCAAACGATATCGCTGAGTTCGATCCGGACGGCAGCCCGGCCGTCGCGCAACTCGGTCCCGTCGTCGGCAATTATCTCGGCCCCGGCATGCTCGGGCTTGGGCTAATCAGGGCTGAACCGAGCTGATGAACGGGCGCGGAAGTGATTCAGGGCGAAGTTCACCAGAGCCGGCGCCAAATCTGGGGACGGACCGGGCAAAAAATTCGCTCCGCAATATCCTCGAATTAGAGCGAAAACTGGAATTCGCCGACCGCGCGGTAATGGGGGGTCTCGACCGGTTCATCGAACAGGCATCAAGTTCACTACCGTGGATCCGAGACATAGAACCTCTCCACGGCACAAGCTATGCGGCATTGCAACCGGGGCAGCGGCACAGGTGGGCTTCGGCCGTCATGGGCAAGATAAGTGAAGCGCCGGTCCCGGCGGCACAAAGCGTGTCCTCGAGGCAGGGCCCAAATCTCACTCCGGCTCCGGCAAGGCCCAGTAAATCCAGGCCGACCTCGCGCAAAAAAACCCAACGCTCAACGCCGCGCACCAGGTACGGCCTCGACACCCCGCTTGCCGAACTAAAATTCATCCACAAAGCGACGCGCGGAAAACTCTCACGGCTCGATGTCAAGAACCTCAGGGACATGCTGTGGCTATTCCCAAACCGGCACGTCGATTACTCGAAAGTCACCAGGATCGGCGAGGTCGAATACGGGGCGTCAACGACCGTTTCAGGTCGTGTAGTCCGCACTGAAAAAGTCAGGATAGGACCGCCCCCCGGCGCCGCGAAAATTCTTATCAACGACGGCACCGGGCTGCTCGAAGCGACGTTCTTCAGGCAGGCGTACCTGGCAGACCGGTTCAAGCGCGGCAGCCTGGTTGCGTTCAGCGGCGAGATTGGCGCGTTTCAGAATCGGGCGCAGATGCAGAACCCCGAATACGATGAACTGCCCGATTCGCCTGCACCAGGGCTTGGGTCTTCGGACGACGAGTTGCAGTTGACCCACGCGGGAAATATGCTCCCGGTCTATCCGTCGACCGACGGCCTGGTGCAACGGTCGATCAGAACCGCCACACGCAAGTCGCTGGACACGGGACTGCCGTTGATCGTCGAGTACCTGCATGACGACCTGAAGCAGCGGCATTCATTCCCTGGATTGCGCCCGGCCGTCGAGTCGATGCACTACCCCGATTCGCCCGAAGAACAGCGTCAGGCACGCCGGCGGCTGGCATTCGATGAACTGTTCATGTACCAGCTCGCCGCGCTCAAAAAGAAGTCGGAGTGGCGCAACAGGCGAGACGGAATCGTGATTGCCAGAGAAACCGTAGAAAACGGGAGGACCGTGGTTGAGTCGTTCCTTGACTCACTCGATTTCGAACTCACCACCGATCAACAGGAGTCCCTGGACGTTTTTCTTGGGGACATGGCGAGCGGCGTGCCGATGGGTCGGCTCCTGCAGGGCGAAGTCGGAAGCGGCAAGACCGTCGTTGCACTGTCTGCCCTGCTGGCGGCAAACACTGCCGGATACCAGGGTGCGCTGATGGCGCCAACCGAGGTCCTGGCCGAACAGCATTTCTTAAGTATTTCGAACCAGTTGCACGCTGAACCCCTCCCGGGTGAACCACGCGACGCCGTACGCCACGCGAGCCTGCCCGGCAAGGGAAACCGCCGAATCACGATGGTGCTGCTTATCGGCAGTTTGCAGCGGTCGATCAAATCGAGAATTCAGCAAATGATCGCCGATGGAGAAGCCGATCTCATCATCGGCACGCACGCCCTGCTGCAAGAGCAGGTGTCGATTCCACGGCTTGGGCTTGCGGTGGTCGACGAACAGCACAGGTTCGGTGTTGAACAACGGGGGGCGCTCACCCAGCGCACGCCCAGGCCGCACCTGCTCGCCATGTCGGCGACCCCGATTCCACGGACCCTGGCGCTGACTGTCTACGGCGACCTGGACATCACCACGCTGAAAATCCTGCCGGTGGGCCGCAAGCCGATCACCACGACGCTGGCGAACAGTAAGGCCAGGAAAATTCAGGCCTACCAGCTGATCAAACAGCAGGTCGCTCTGGGCAGACAGGCGTTCGTTGTCTGCCCGCTGATAGAACCGTCCGAATCCATCGAAGCTGCCTCTGCAGTTCAGGAGTATGAACGTCTTTCGACCGATACATTCAAGGACCTCCGGGTCGGGTTGCTGCACGGGCGTATGAAGCTGCCCGAAAAACAGGACGTGATGGACCGTGTTCGGAGCGGGCAGATCGACGTGCTGGTCGCGACGCCGGTCATCGAAGTCGGTGTGGACATTCCCAACGCGACCGTAATGATGATCATGAGCGCCAACCGCTTCGGCCTCGCCCAGCTTCACCAGCTACGGGGGCGTGTCGGTCGTGGCGAAAGCGAGAGCTACTGCATCCTGGTGACGTCTTCTCACGGCGAAACGGCAGGCGAGAGGATCAGTGCTGTTCTGGAAAATTCCGATGGCTTCGAACTTGCAGAAGAAGACCTGCGTATACGCGGTCCCGGCGATTATCTGGGTACGCGCCAGAGCGGATGGGATGTGCTCAAAGTTGCGACTATTGACGATGTAGACCTGCTGCAGCTTGCACGCAGGGAAGCCTCAGACTTGATGGCCGATGGAACGCTCGATTCGTTGGACGCATATCCAAAACTGGCTTCCGAGCTGGAACGAGTTACATCGGAACAGATCACAGAATTTTCCTGAACAGCAGACATGTGCCCGGTTCTAAATCATCCGCAGAGTCGTGCGCAGAATCATTCGAACAAAGAAATGAGTCCATCCAAAATCCTTGTCACTGGAATGAACGGCCTGATCGGAGGCCTTGCAGGGAGAAAATTTGCTGAGTCGCACGAAGTTACGGCGCTCGGCAGGAGCGAGGTCGAGGGATTTCCGACGACAGTCACAGACATCGGCGACGGCATCGATGGCATCCTGCCCGCACTCGATAATATCGACATCGTGGTGCACATGGCCGCCTCACGCGGGAACGTTTCTGCGGAAACCCACATCAAGGCAAATATTACCGGCGTTTACAACCTGTTCGAGGCCTGCCGGCGATCTGGCGTGAAGCGGATAGTTGCTGCCAGTAGCGGAGCGGTCGTTGCTGGGTATGAGCAAGACGAGCCGTTCAAGTCGATCGTCCACGACCCCGACTTTGTGATGCCAACACCACGACCGATGATCACGGTCGACGCACCAGTTCGACTGCGCGGCTTCTATACCGTTTCCAAAATGTTCACCGAGAACCTGGGGCAAATGTACTCGGAGCAGTACGACATGTCGGTAATCTGTATAAGGATGGGTAAGGTCGAGATCGATGACGTTCCGCTGAACGCGCGCAACGCGTCGGTCTGGTGCAGTCATCGTGACATCGTCCAGATGATCGACAGGGCAGTGCATGCTCCGGAAAATTTGAAATACGCCGTCGTGTTTGCGTGTTCGGACAACCCGACGAGGTACCGCGACATCGATCACGCGAAAAAAGTGCTGGGATTCGTGCCGCAGGACAGTGCGGCCGATCATGGCTACTAGGAGTTCCGATGGGTAGGAGCCTGAGAGATCGGGAAGACCTCCACGCAATGCACACCCCCGACCGGGTGAGTGAACGGTTGGAGGAAGGGTCTGCTCAGAGCTATCTCAAAGACCTCGTGTATGGCGGAATCGACGGCACGATAACCACGTTCGCCGTAGTTTCTGGCGTCGTTGGTGCCAACCTCGATACCGGCATTGTCGTAATACTCGGCCTCGCCAACCTGCTGGCCGATGGTTTTTCGATGGGCGTCAGCAACTTCCTGGGCACACGCGCCGAGCGGCAATTTCTGAACAAAGTGAGGATCGAGGAACAGGAGGAGATCCGACTGATCCCCGAAGGCGAACGGGAAGAAATCAGGCAGATCTACTGGCGCAAGGGCTTTGAAGGCGAGCTGCTTGAACAGGTCGTCGAGGTGATCACGTCAGACGAAAAAGTCTGGGTTGACACGATGCTGCAGGTAGAGCACGGCCTGCTGCTCAAAGGACCGGAACCAGCTCGTGCTGCATGGTTCACATTTGTTGCGTTCCTTGCCGCAGGATCAGTCCCGATATTGCCTTTCATCATCAATCTGGTCGTTGACGACGGAATACCGGCTCCATTCTTATGGAGCTCTATAGCGACCGCCGGGACGTTCGTTGCTATCGGAATTTTCAAGGCCCGAGTGGTTGGCACCAGCAGGGCCATGGCAGCAATTGAGACAGTTGCCGTCGGTGGCGCTGCGGCAGTGCTTGCGTATGGAGTCGGGTGGTTGCTCAGGGGTATTGCCGACGGCCTTTAAGTCGCGCTCAAGTCGCGATTGACTGAACCGGTCCAGCAACATAGCCTTCGACTTACTGAACAAAGCGTCCCCGGTGTCCGGCGAAAGGCTGCTTTGAGGCTTCGAGCCGGGTGAAAAGGGAAAGCGGTGGAAATCCGCTGCGGTAGCGCCACTGTTACCGGTTCTGGTGTGTACGAACCCGTTGGCTTCAAAAGCCGGGCCGAAACCCGGTAGCTGGAAACGAACACACCAATGGCAGATTACTGTCGACCGGAAGCCAGGAGACCTGCCAGGGACGTTTGGGCACGATCGCTCCTCGCGCAAAAGGGGTTGCTCAAAGGCCGAATTGCGACTGTGTCGCGTTCGCCACTGGCTTCCCTGTTTCGCAAAGGACCGGGGATTTTTGTGTCCTGGTGATTTTCTGAGAATTTTCTAAGACTAAAGGCGTGAACGCCGGAACAACACAATGCCAAAGACCGCACCGACCAAATTCACTCCGCCGCCCAACCTGAAGAAGGTCCGCAAGGGGCTGGTTATCGTCAACACGGGCAATGGCAAGGGCAAAAGCACTGCCGCTTTCGGGATGATGCTGCGTGCCTGGGGCCGTGGGATGAACACCATGGCGGTGCAGTTCATCAAGAGTGAAAAATCCAGGTACGGCGAACAGATGGCGGCGGAGAAGCTCGACATCGAGATAATTTCTTCCGGCAGGGGCTTTACCTGGACGTCGAAGGACCTTTCAGAGGACGAGGCGATGGCGAAGCACGGGTGGGAGATCGCAAAGGAGAAAATCAACTCTGGCGATTACCACCTGATACTCCTCGATGAGATTACCTATCCGGTTTCGTATGGCTGGATCGATGTCAACGAGGTGGTCGAAGTGCTCCAGAACAAACCTGAAATGCTGCACGTAGTTCTCACTGGCCGGGACGCTGAGCCAGAGCTTATTGAGGTTGCCGATCTTGTAACCGAAATGAAGGAAATCAAACACCCCTATGCCGACCAGGGAATCCCGGCACAAAAGGGAGTCGAGTTTTAAGGTGCCGACGGGTGCCAACGGCACATTTAAGCCGATAAGGGCGAGACTTATCTGAATCGTTGAGGTTAAGTTGGGGGTCGCGTGAAATCGGCACGCCACCTTTACTCCTACAGGGAACCACCGATTTCCCGACCGCAGCGGAGGGACCCCTGAGCAGGGGACGCACTTGCTAACACCACTTTAAGTCGCCTCTGGCGTTTGCCGCGGGTAAGGTGCCATCATCACCAAAACCATCAAGGAATTCAAGCATGGCAGATTCAAAAAAGGTCCTGGTCACGGGAATGAGCGGGCTGATCGGAGGGATCGTCGGGCGCCATCTCGCATCTCTCGGCCATGAAATACGGGCACTCAACCGCCAGCCAGTCGAGGGCTTCGACACGGTGCGGGCCGACATAACCGACTACGACGCCATTCGACCCGCGTTCGACGGCATCGACACCGTCATTCACCTTGCCGCTTATCTCGGTAATGACGATAAGTCGCAGATCGACGTCAACATCACCGGAACGTACAACTTGTTCGAAGCGGCCGGCGATGCCGGCGTGAAGCGCTTCGTTTTCGGGTCGTCTGGCGCAGTCCAGAGGGCGGCCGAACAGTATGAACCGATCAAGTCGATGGTCGAGGCGAGAGTCGACGACATCCCGGACCCGCGACCGGTCGTTACTCATCTCGACCCGCCATGGCCCGACAACATGTACGGCGTTGTGAAAACGGCGGGCGAGGCGATGGCGCGCCTGTTTTCAGAGACATATGGTTCGGCGATAGTGGTCCGGATTGGGCGTGTTCGAGCCGAAGACCGGCCTGCGAACGCCAGGGAGGCGTCGGTCTACTTCAGCCACCGCGACGTTGAGCAGATGTTCGAGAAATGCGTCGCCGCCCCGGAAGACCTGAAGTGGGACGTGTTTTACGGTGTATCCGACAACTTCACTCGATTCAGGGACATCTCGCACGCTAAAGAGGTGATCGGTTACGTGCCGCAGGACGGCATCAGGAGCTGGCCTCATGGTAATCAGGATTAAGCTAGAAAAGGAGCAACATATGAACTCCAGTGAACTGCTGGCCGATGCACTCGGGCGGATAAATGGGACGCTTCACAGGACGATCGAACCGCTGGATCCCGAAGCCCTGTCGTTTCGGCCGGACGAGTATTCAAACTCGATCGCCTGGCTGGCCTGGCACCTCACCAGGGTCCACGACGACCACGTTTCGGAAATAGCGGGCCGCGGGCAGGCGTGGGTTGAAGATGGGTGGGCTGAAAAGTTTGGGATGGATCCCGATCCTCACGCCCAGGGCACCGGTGACACGCCAGACGATGTCGCGGCTATTCGAGCCGATGGGGACCTGCTGCTCGGTTACGCCGACGCGGTGCTGGCACGTACGAACGAATACCTGGAAAACGTCACCGATGAGGAGTTGGACCGGATCATCGACACGAGCTACGACCCGCCTGTGAGCGTGGGCGTGCGGCTGGTTTCGGTCATCAGCGACAACACACAGCACGCCGGGCAGGCAGCATATGTGCGCGGGCTATCAGAGGGCCGCCACTGGATGGGTGTTTGAGGTGGCGCGCTGGCTCTGATCCAATCTCGTGCCCGATTTCAGGCGAACGTCTTTGAGGGGAGCGGTACGATGCTCAACGTTAGTTTCCAGATTGCACACGAGATACACCAATGATCTTGTTCAAAGAAAAACACGTTGCCCCGATTTTGAACGGCGAAAAGACGCAAACACGCCGATTATGGCCTCACGGGTGCCGAGTGAAGCTGAACAGTATCCACATCGCCAAAACGGCCATGATGGATCCGATGTCCGCGTTCGCCAGAATACAGATATCAGATGTGTTCCAAGAATCGCTGTTGGACATCACAATCGATGACGCGACCGCTGAAGGGTATCCCACCATTCAAAGTTACCTGGATACGTTCGCAACGATCAATCGACTCGGTCAAATACCCACGCGCGAGATAAGAAAAATTAGGGTTTGGGTTGTCAAGTTCGAAGTCGTGGAGTGTATGCGTTTCTAGATAGGCAACGGGTACCACAACCCAACTATGATCCAGCTATTCGGATGTGCCCGCATGGTGCCGACGAAAAATGACGTATCGAATCTGTCGATCATTTCTTGTTCAAATTTTTGTCTGAATTTCGCCTCCCAACCTGACTTGTATCGCCATCCGAATCGCCGATAGGCCTGTCCCATTTCCCAGTCGGTGCAAGAGAGCACGTGCCCTGAGCATGAAGCGTCGTCACATTCAAACTCGTAGGAAAACTTGTATGGCAGTTTCTCCAACTCGCTCATCGGAGCATTACCAAACAGGGGGAGCTGCCTCAATCGGGACAGTTGACCAGCAGTCCACTCGCTACTTTCAGCATCAAGTTTTAATCGGTGAATTATTTTAGGTCGGAAAAACCCGAGCGTGCTGGCCGTTTTGTCATGGCGTTGTGCTTGCTGGAGCTCACACAGGGAACCAGAGCGCATTGGCTCGATGAACTTTTTCCTACCGTCCCACGTTCTTTTGGGAGGTATCGCACTGATAACTTCTATCGACTCTGGGTCAATCCTGTAACTCTCTGGACGCGGATCGTTGGAGTGTTGGACATCAACGTCGATCCATTGCCATTTCGAGAATCTTCGATCGCTATCTAAAAAACGGTAAGGAATCGGAAACAGCCGAATCCACTGACCGTTATCCGTCACTCCTGCTGTGCACGAAACCTCGATTCCGTTTTGGGCGGGCGTGGGATACGTGCGCACTGCTATCAAGACGCGCTTTCGCTCCCAGCCGATTTGACCAGATTTCGCGGGACGCGCAGTCGGTTGTTCACTTGCCATGAGTCACGCAAGTTTAACTTAGGGCATTAGTTATCCAGAAATATACGTGTCGTCGATATTCGTGAATACTCGTCCATGCAACTCACACCATTACCTGGCCGCCGTCGCACTGGATGGTCTGGCCGGTGATGTTGCGAGCTTCCTCCGAAGCTAAAAACACCGCGAGCGCGCCGATGTCGGAAGGCTCCTGCGGCCGGCCCATAGGAATGACCTCCTTCAGCGACGCCATGAAAACGGCGTACTTGTCTTTGCCAGCCACCGCCTCATCGCCCATCGCCTCGCGCTCCTTCATCCAGTCCTGGTGGAACTGGGTCCAGATCCGACCCGGAGCGATGGCGTTCACGTTGATGTTCTCGGCCGCGAACTCCCGGGCACATGCCTGTGTGTAAGCGATCACCGACATCTTTGTCGTGGCGTAGTAGGCGGTGATGTACTTGGCAGCCCTGGCGGCGACCGACGCAATGTTGATGATCTTGCCGGACTGTCGTTCGCGCATTTGTGGCAGAACGGCCTCGGTGACATCGGCCAGGCCCTTCACGTTTACCTTCCATGTGAACTCCCAGTCGATATCCCGGAACGCCGTTCCGGTCGAGCCCGGAGCGCCTGCGACACCTGCGTTGTTCACGAGAATGTCGATCTGCCCCGCTTCGGCGGTGATACTCCCGACCCCGGTGTTGACTGAATCCCTGTCGGTAACGTCCATCCGAGCGGTGTAGGCTTTGCGGCCGAGCGCCTCGACCTGTCTGGCGGCGCTGGCGGCATTCTCTTCGTTCAGGTCGGCAATGGCGATATCGGCCCCCTGCTCGGCCATCTTCAGCACGATACCGAGTCCGAGGCCCTGCCCGCCGCCGGTCACCAACGCTACTTTCCCACTCAAATCAGCAAACATTTGTTATTTCCTGCTGTCTCTTCGAAATCGGATGTTCGGCACCAAATATGCGAACCCTCCGGACTCAAACACAAATAATTAGACATGCCAATCTACCAAGAAATAGCGATGTTAACTGCGTCTCGACGACATAGTGTCGGCGATGTCCACAACCACGGCCAACATCAAGCGGGTCTACATTACCGGCAACCCCGACATTGAGAAAATTCTCAACGTCATTAACTCCAAATAGTGCGCTGGTGGCATTACCATGCGAATCGCGCGTACCCAAGCCCGTCAAAACCTCCGTTACTGAGGAACTCAATGCAGTCAACCGCGTCGCTGCCCGCCGTATCGTCCGACACAGTCTTTGAGCCAGTTCCACATTGGGCTAAAGTTCCCCATGGCGTCTGGCTCCGTGAGGCAACTTCTGTTGCGGTCGACAGAGACGACAACGTGTTCGTGTTCAACCGCGGCAATAAGCCGATGCTTGTTTTCGATCCCGCCGGCAACGTGATCGACATGTGGGGCAATGACAATCCACCTGACGACGTGCGAATTATCCGGGACCCCTACGGGAACGCGTCGCAATTCTGGAACACGTGGTTTACACGTCCGCACGCTGTGACTATCGACCACGAAGACAACGTCTGGCTCGTCGACGACAACGGAAACCAGATTCACAAGATGTCGAAATCTGGTGAATTCCTGATGACTATCGGGACCGGCGAGGCCGCTCCAAAGCAGAGTGGCGAGACGTTCAACCGGCCCACCGACGTGGCGATCTCAAAGACGACGGGTGAGATATTCATCACCGACGGTTACGACAATTCCCGGATACACCGGTTCGATCCTGAGGGAGTCTTGATCAAGTCGTGGGGCGTCATTGGCACCGATCCCGGCGAGTTCAACGTGCCTCACAACCTCGCCCTGATTGACGATGAGGAAGTGATTGTTTGTGATCGTGAAAACTACAGGGTCCAGGTGTTTTCTCTGGATGGCGAGTTCCGACGGCAGTGGATGGTTCACAAGGCTGTTGCGGTCGAGGTGACCGGCACGGGCGACGACGTCAGGATTTACATCGCTGAACAGGGCCCGACGAAGGGATCGCCGAACCGCGGTGAACCGAACCTCGGCAACCGGGTCGGCATCTACGACCGGGATGGCAACCGTATCGCCCGTTTCGGTTCAACGGAGATCGGTGAAGAGCCCGACCAGTTCCTGTGGCCGCACAGCATGGCGATCGACTCCCACGGCGATGTGTACGTTGCCGAAGTCTCGTACGTTGAGATAGGCATGACACAGAATCCTCGACGGGAAATGGCGTCACTGCGAAAGTGGAAACGCGCGAAGGGCTGAACGTTAGCGCTCCCCTCGCAATGCCAGAACCCCGCATGGACGCCTGCCTGCCCCGGGTACAATTCATTGCCGCCGGGCCTCCGTGCGCGGTCAATATTTGTCGAATACCAACCCGAACAGCCAGGCCGACCTTTTTATGAGCAACGTAACGATTCGAGATATCAAGACAATCCTCACCGAGCCAGAAAATATCCGGCTGGTCATCGTCAAAGTCGAGACGTCGGAGCCGGGACTTTACGGTCTGGGTTGCGCGACCTTCACGCAGCGGCCCACGGCAGTAGCGGCGGCGGTCGACGACTACCTGCGGCCCTTCCTGCTGGGTCGAAACGTTGCCGATATCGAGGACATCTGGCAGTCGTCGTATGTCTCTTCCTACTGGCGCAACGGACCTGTCTTGAACAACGCCCTTTCCGGTGTCGACCAGGCCCTGTGGGACATCAAGGGCAAGATGGCGGACATGCCTGTGTACGATCTGCTCGGCGGTCGCGCCAGGGAGGCAGCACCGGTCTACGTACACGCGTCTGGCCCGACCAGGGAAGAGGTCGGAGATAAGATGCAGGCGTTCCTGGAGCAGGGATTCCATCATGTTCGCATACAGGTTGAAACGCCAGGATACGCAAGTTACGGGACCGGCAGAGGCCTGACAGAAGCCGACCTTGAGTACGGCCGCGGCGGTGCCGTGGGAGACAAGTCTCTCCCGTTGGAGGGTCCCAGGCCGGTCACGACCTGGGTGCGCCCCCAGGAAGAGGGCAAAAGATACGCACATCCGGGCGGGGTGTTCGAGCCCAAGCCGTACATGCGATCGACGCTCGATCTGTTCGAGTACGTCCGTGATCGTTTTGGCTACGGTGTCGAAATTCTCCACGACGTCCACGAGCGGATTCCGCCGATCCTCGGCGTCTGGTTCGCCAAAGAGGTCGAGAAGTACCAGCTCTTCTTCCTGGAAGATCTTTTCAGTCCGGAAGACAACGATTACTTCCGGATGGTGCGGGAACAGACGTCGACTCCGATCGCCATGGGTGAACTCTGGAACAGCCCCCACGAAGTGATTCCGATGATCAAGGACCGCCTGATCGATTTCATCCGCATTCACCTGTCACAGATCGGCGGTATTACCCCGGCCAGGAAGATCGCGGCGATGGGCGAGCTGTTCAACGTGCGGACTGCGTGGCACGGTCCCGGAGACACTTCGCCGGTGGGTCACGCGGCCAATATGATGCTGAACCTCAACACCTACAACTTCGGCATCCAGGAGGCGGCAATTCCGGGCGAGCGCACACGAGAGATGTTTCCGGGCATGCCAACTTTGAAGGATGGCATGATGTGGTCCAATGGCAAGCCGGGCCTGGGTATCGACATCGACGAGAAGATGGCAGCAAAATTCCCGTTCAAGGAGCGTGAGTTCGGTGGCGCCTGGGACACTGTGCGCCGGGCCGACGGCACAATGGTGAAGCCGTAGTGTGCGGTGGCACGCTTTCTCCGGCCCATTCGACTTCTCGCAGGACAGGCAAGGTTGGTGTTGGTCGAATCGCCAATATCAAGCAGGTGCCGACTTACCCATCCTCCAGCGCGGGCGTAGACTCTGCACGCCTTGCCAGATTCAACAGATTCGAACACCTCCGTAGATTCCGCGAGTACGGCTGAGTCGCGATCTGAGGTCCTGAATCAGGTTCAAGATGACAACGCTGACACTGGAGTAAGCATCTCCAGGCCGCCGTCGCTTGCACTGATGTACGGCCTCTCGGCAGGGCATGGCGTCAAGCATTTCGGGCAGGGCGCGCTGCTCATCATGATCCCGAGCATCAAGGCCACGTTCGGGCTTTCCGATATCGCCATTGGCGGCATCTGGTCGGCCCAATCCATCTCGTCGGGCGTAGCAAACATCCCTGCCGGCATCCTCACCGACATGTTCCGCAAGAAGGTCGCCTGGATCCTCTTTGCCTCGATGATGATGGTCGGCGCCGGCTACATCCTCATCAGCGTCTCGCCTGTCTACTGGGTACTGCTCGTCGGCGTCGTCATCATCGGGTTCGGCACATCGATGTGGCACGCCCCGGCCTTCGGCACCCTCGCGGCGCGGTACCCCAGGCGACGTGGCTTCGCAATGGCCGCGCATCTTACAGGCGCGCAGATAGGAAACACGACCTCGCCACTGATCATCGGCTTCCTCCTGGCCGGCACGATCGGGTCGTGGGTAGTGTTCGGCGGTATCGAATGGCGCTGGCTTGCCGCGTTTGTTTCGGTGCCAATGATCTTGACCGCGCTCGTTGTGATTGCCAGGTTCAAGTCGGCGGGCGCCGAATCGACGGGTCCCGTCACTCTCGGCCAGTATTTTGCCTCGGCCAGGCGACTCGTCAGCAATCGCGGCGTGCTCGGCATGGCCCTGCTCGGTGCGATGCGCGGGGCGGTGCACAACTCGTTCCAGGTGTTCCTGGTCATTTACATGCGTGAGGAACTCGGCTACTCGAACACCTTCGTGGGCGTCCACATTGCGCTGATAACGATGGCCGGAATTATCTCGACACCAATCATGGGCAACGTCTCCGATCGCATAGGGCGTCGCCCGGTGATCTCGTTTGCGATGACCTCGATGACCGTGCTGCTCTTCCTGTTCCTGCAGTTCGATTCAGGACTCGCGATGACGATCCTGGTCGCCGTGCTGGGGCTGTTCTTTTTCTCGGTGATGCCGATCATCAACGCGGCTGCGATGGACATGATCGACCGAGGCTCGGAGGGTTCGGGCACAGCGCTAATGTTTGCTGGCGGTTCGGTGGTCGGATCACTCACCCCGATCGGCGCCGGGTTCGTATACCAGTCGAATGGATTTCACGGCGTCGTCATTTTCGCGGGCACCATGGCCACCATCGGGGCAGTCCTCGCCCTGGTCCTCCCAATGAAGAGCCGTTTAACGTCAACTGCATAGCTGCGCCGTACTGGGATGCGACATAGCCGTGCCGCACACGCCATGTTGAATAGCCGCACCGCACTGTCATGCCGAACTTGTCAGCCCTGAGCACAATCGAATGGGATTCAGTATCTGTTGCCGGCGCGTCAATACATTGCGGTTCAGTCTTAGCCGAACTTGCTGTAGCCCTTCTCATCTTCTCTATGAGGTCGGAGGGTGACCGACCCTCTAATTCCCATTTTGCACCGGGCGGACATGCGTCCTTGGGTGCACGCGCAAGCTCCGCGGG
Source organism: Chloroflexota bacterium (assembly GCA_022564545.1). Classification (GTDB taxonomy): domain Bacteria; phylum Chloroflexota; class Dehalococcoidia; order Lucifugimonadales; family Lucifugimonadaceae; genus Lucifugimonas. Next base: position 16,656 of record JADFLG010000003.1, read on the forward strand.
GCACGACGGGCGAGGGCGGGAGGAAATAGCTAAAGTGCGGAAACCGAGTACCCGATTCCGCGATGCGCCCGAATCAGACCGTCTTCACGCGAATCCCGGTTCAACTTTTGCCGGAGCCTGCGGACAGCCATGTGCACTGCCGCATCCGAAACTGTCGTGTTGCCCCACGCCTTTTGCTTCAACGACGAGTACTCAACCACCACGCCCGGATCCTCTGTGAGCGATAGCAATATATCCCACTCGGTGAGATTCAGTTCGACCCGATCACCGTCCACGGTCGCGACCTTGCGACTGAAATCGAACAGAAGGCCCGGTGCCGCGAAAGTCGTTCGTTCCGAGATCCTGCCCGACGTACGGCGGGTGACCGCTTCGACCCGCGCCATCAGTTCGATCGGCTCGAACGGCTTGGTGATGTAATCGTCAGCGCCCATCGCTAGCGCCTTGACGACTGACTCAATGGTGTCGTTTCCACTGACGACGATTACCGGCACGTCCGACGATTTTCGGATCTGCCTCAGAACATCCAGACCGTCCATGTCCGGCAGCCCCAGGTCAAGGAACACCAGGTCCGCATCACGTGACCCCAGATAATCGAGCATGTCGGCACCAAGCTCGAATTCAGCAATGTCGTATTTACGCCCCGATACTGCGAGGCAAACACGAATCGTATCGCGCTGATTGGGATCGTCGTCGCAGATAATGACTTTCAAAGGAGAGGGGGCTCCAATCGAGCCATGCCGGGGTCAGACAGCGGGGTGGGGTCATGTGAGAACGTGAGAAAACAATATCAGTTTTGGTACTTCGATTGCCGGATCATGTCGAATATTCGCGACGAAGACGACCTCAAACACACTCGCAATTCCCTGTTTTGAGCGCTCGGTGGCACCACTGAGGCAAACTTATGCGCCAGAACACAGGCGCGGTACTCTTTACTCTGTCTCCGAATATTGCTCCAGCTTCGCTCACAATCCGGCCAGCACCATTTTGTTGGGCCCACAAACTCAGGCCGGATCGCCTGACGCCGGTCTGGCAGGAAAAAAAATATGAAAGCGATCGATATTCACGCCCACATTCCGAGGATGCCCGGCCTTCCCGAATATGGGATCGAGCGGGGCCTGAGGCGCATGTTCCGGATGGGGGGCGAACCCGACGATGTGGCGAAGATGGTCGAGACCTATCGTGCCATCGATACGATGGCTGTGATCTTCTCGGTCGACGCCGAGACCGAAACCGGTGATTTGCCCGACCCCAACGATTACGTCGCCGAGACTGTTGCCGCCCACCCCGATGTCCTGATGGGTTTTTGTACCGTCGATCCGCGGAAGGGAGGTGCGGCGGTCGAGGAGCTCGAACGGTCGATAACCGGCCTCGGTCTGCGCGGGTTGAAGCTGCACCCAATCCACCAGGGTTTCTTCCCCGACGACCCCCAATTCACCCCGCTGTTTTCGAAGGCAGAAGAACTGGACATTCCGGTGTTGATGCATTCCGGATACGCTGCCGCCGGGGCCAACACGCCCGGCGGCGGCGGCTTTCAGCTTGCCTATTCGCGACCGATTCCTCACGTCGACTCACTGGCAGCCCGGCACCCCGGCCTGACGATCATCATGGCCCACCCTGCCTGGCCGTGGATCCAGGAGCAGATCGCGGTGGCACTGCACAAGCCGAACGTCTTCATTGACCTGTCGGGCTGGGCGCCCCGCTATATTCCACAAGAACTTGTTCGTGAAGCGGGCGGCAGACTGCGTAAGAAAGTCCTGTTTGGCTCCGATTATCCGTACATCTCGCCAGTCACGTGGCTTGAGCAGTTCGAGCAACTTGACATCCGCGACGAGGCGCGACCGTTGATTCTTCGCGACAATGCCGCCGGTATTTTAGGGCTTGAGGGGCGCTTGAAGCTTGAATCGTAGTCTGCTTCCTGACACGCCCCGTTTGTTGCTAACGGGAACTCACCTGAAACCGGATAAAACCTGTCGCTTTCCCGGGTTGAAGCCGGAGTGATCTGGCCGCGGGGGTTCTCGGTTGGCCGTAAAACTGTTACGGTCAGGGGACTGCTCCCTGTTGCCCCCTTAAAAAGATGCGCCCCTCCTGAGGCGTGAGTGGAGGGGCGCATGGGCTCTCAGCGGAGACTGAGCCAGTAACTTCCGAGCCCTGGAAGATTGCTGGCGGCGTGAGGTCTGTGTGTCCGCACAGACCTCAGCATTTCAGATTTTTATCACGCCCATTGGTTGCTCCCTAAACCGGAATTTTTCTTGACAAGAACTGTTTCGGGATTGCAGTTGTGAGGGCAGTGCCCCCGTTCAGGTTGACCAGCGCTGACTTCAGTCGGCTGTCGAGGATTCGCAAACTGCTGATCAGCTTCAGCCGCCGGTACTCTGGAATGACCTGCAGCTGCATGGCGTCCAACTCACCGGCAATTTTTAGAACGGCGTTTTCGATCAGCTGGGTATCCGCCTCGATGGGGCGGGCCGGCTGAATTACTGGCGCCGGTTCTGGCTGGCGTTCGGGCGCGCGTTTGCCATTTACGACTTCCTCGATGATGTCTTCGATCGACAGGCTTGCGGCTGTCTTCGCCCGTCCAACGATTCGTTCGACGTGGACGCTTGAAAGACGGCCCTCAATAAACGGCTGTGCGATTTCTCGCTGCCTGGCGTGGTCTTCAATGTCGGCGATCGAGCGTGCTTCCTTAAAGGTCAGTTCGCCGCTGTTCACCCTTTCACCAAGACCCGGGTCGAGGGTGCGGATCAGGCTTTCGTAATGGTGGATGGTGCCTGGCGTAATTCCGGTGCGCCGTGCCAGCTCTTGCTGTGTCACTTCGTGTGTATCGCGGTATTCCATGAACGCACGTCCAAGGTCCATCGCTGGCACCAGCGAGGAGTGGTACTGCTCCGCCAGGGTCAGCTCCCAGCGCTCCTGCGGAGTAACCTCGTCTTTGACGGTGCATTCGACCGCGATCTCGCCGGCCTCTCTCGCCGCCGTGAGTTTCCGTTCGCCCGCGAGGAGCATGTACCCGCTGGTCGTAGACAGAACCACCGGGTCACGTTTTGAGCGTACGGACCGGGTGCTTTCACGTCGTCCGTTTGCTCCCGTTGGGCGAGGCATATCGGGGTCCTGGAAGATCTGGTCAATCGGAATCTTCAACTTGTTGTCCTCTGTGCGATCCTGGGGCTAACTGGGAGTGCGAATTTGCGAGCCTGGCAAAATGGAACGGATTGGAACGTGAAAGTTTGTAGCGAACCGAACTCACAGTGCATTCCAAATCGTTGGCCCATATTCTCCGCGTTCCAAAAAGCAATTTCATAAACTGTCCCCGGCGGGGAAACCGCATTCCAAACAACATTTGACTTTGGAATTGCTGGGAGATAGTGTGGTGAGCGCGTAGGCTTGGAATGAGCATTTCCCAGTTCAAATGACCCTTCAAGAACAAACACCAACTATTCCCCCGTATGTCCCGTACCGGACATTCCAAACATTTTTGGAATTCCTGCTTGACGAAGGCATTCCAGAAAGAGTCGATAAATCCGTTTGGGGTCCACGGTTTTCCGGTAGCTCAGGAACTCAACTGATGACGGCGCTGAAAGTGCTATTGCTTGTCGATTCCGAAGGGCATCCATCCGAGGAATTGGAACAACTTGTTCACGCCGAGGGTGATGATCGAAGGGCGCTGTTGCGCCGCATTCTCGAGCGGTTTTACACCCCCGTATTCGAGCTCGATTTGCCGCGCGCGAGCCGAGGTCAATTCCATGAGGCATTCCGGTCGTTCGGGACAAAAGAGGGCGTGCTTACCAAGTGCGAGGCGTTCTTTATCAGGGCAGCACAGGCTGCGGGAATCGAGCTTTCACGCCGCATTCTTGCGGGTCGTCACGGAGCAAACCGCACCCGTACTTCACCTGCGGCAGGCCGGTCACGCACAGCCACTGTCCAGGCCGTTGCCCCCGAGAAAAAAATCGCACTAATGCAGGCTGAAAGCGTCATTCCCGCGCAGGCGGCCAAGCTTGAACTTGCCGACAGGATCCTGGCTAAATATCCAGACTTCGACCCGTCATGGGACCCTTCGGTCCAGGCCAGGTGGCTCGAAGGGATGACCCGCCTCTACGAGGGCCTGTCCGTGGGACCGGCAGACCGGCCGGCCGATATAGATCGTGCAACCGAAGAAGATCGCCGCGAGTCGAAGACATAGGTCTGGCTAAACCTTCGCCCTGGCATGCCCCGGTGAGCTCGCGCGGCTCTATCGCCCAGGTAAGTGTTCCGATTGCGGCCGGGACACGCCCGGTAACTAACGGTCGGGGCAGATTCGGTACTCGACGATGTTCAGGGTCCGACCGTCTGGCGTGATCCTGTCGTACTCATCTTCGATTTCGGCCCCGAGCGACTCAGGAATGTGGCGGCTCGCACCGTTGGCGCGGTCGACAGGATACTTGATGTAGTCACACTCGATTTCGTCCGCTGCCCAGCTGCAAACCGCCTCCACTGCCTCAAGTCCGAGTCCCAGGCCCTGCGAATCTTCAGCCAGCCATATTCCGATCTCTGGCGTGCGACTTTCCAGGTGGTGAAGCCCAGCGCACCCCGCAAATTGGTTCGGCGTTTCTTTTCGCAGAATCGTTAACTGAAGGTTCGTGCGGTTGACCATCCCGTCGATCGAATCGGCGATAAACGACGCTGTCTCGACGCATGACCTGGCGGGTGACGGGAACATGAAGCGTGTCACGCGTTCGTTGAATTTGCTGAAGATTTGATCCAGATCGATAAAACTGGTCGGGCGTAGGATGAGTCGGTCGGTGGCGATCTCCGCTTCCAGCAGACAGATGTCACGACGCAGCACCACTACGCGGTATCGACGAGCGTCAGACGGTACTCGGCGCTCGTACCTGCCAGTTCAATGATGCTCATTGCTTCGTCCCGTGCTTTCTTTTCGCCGGGGGCCACCGATTCGAACATTGCGATGGTTTCCGGGTGGCACGTAAGGAACAGAATCTGGAAGCGTTCGGAGAGGTCCATGATGACCCGGCACGCAGCTTTCGCGCGCTCTGGATCGAAGTTCACCAGGATGTCGTCCAACACCACCGGCATTGGCTCGGCCTTCCGGGCGTATTCCTCGATTAGTGCAAAGCGCATGGCGAGGAATAGTTGCTCGGCAGTGCCCCGGCTCAACTCGTTGGCCCGCTTGGTGTGGGCCTCGCCCTCGACGATCTCCAGGTCCTGTTCTTTCTCACCGATGACGGCGCGCACGGCCGTGTAACGGCCAAGGGTCAGGTCAGACAGATACCTGGACGCAGCCTGCATCAGCGCAGGTTGTCGTTCCCGTTGGAACTCCTCTCGTGTCCGCTCGAAAATATCACGCGCGATTGTCAGCACGGCCCAGCGGTGAGCGTCGTTATTCAATTTTTCCTCGATCACGTTGATCTTCGAGTGAAGCTCTAATGCCTGCCCGGACTTCTCGAATTCTGCCTGCTGACGTCGAAGGTTGCCCTGTTCTTCGTGCAGGTGGTCGAGCATTCCCTGCAAGCGCTTTTCCTGGTCCTGGAGTTGTTGTAACGTGGCAACCGCTTCTTCATTCGGCGTCGCCTCGAGGTCGTCGCGAAACGTCCGTCCGTCGTCGTTGATCAACAGCGGTTCGAGTTCGTGCATCTCTGAAAGTTTGCGCTCAAGGTCGCGGCGCTCCTGGACCTGTCGTGCGATGGCTTTGAACTCTTCTTGGTCTGCGGTATCGCCCTTTTCAAGGAGTGCTTCGATCTTGCCGTCGACCTGGCTCAGCCGGTGCTCAAGGTTTGCATGCCCGTTGGCCATAATTTCGAGTTCGGCTGTTATCTGTTTCTGGCGTTCCACAGCCCGATCGTGTGCAAGCAGTCGTTCGGACAGGTCCTGTAAGACTTCCGTTGCCTTCATCGGGCTTGCGTCCGGCAGCTCCGCCGCTTCGAGGACATCGGTCAGCCGCATCTCGATTTCACCGGCGGTGTCGTACATTTGCGATACGCGCGTCCGCAGACTGGCGACGGTCCGCTGCTGGCTCTTCAGTGTGCGAATACTCGCCATGACGTTGGCGGCCTGGGCTGGATCGAGGTCGATTCGCAGTTCAGTCCGTTCGAGCAGGAGTTGCCAGCGGTTCTGGACATCGGCCAGTGTATTTGAAGCGAGGGCAAGTGCAGTGTGCGACTCAGTGAGGCGCATGTCGATATTGGCAAGACGGGCAGCGGCAGATTCGAACTCTCGCGCAACGGCCTCAAACCTGCGACGCAGGTCCAGGGACCGGTCCAGTTCTCCCGCCTTCTCTTCGACATCGCGAATCGTGGGCGTGTTGCTGACGCCAAATTCCTTCGCTATTTCCGATATTTCTTTTGCCACCGCGTCGAGCCGCTCCTGGACTTCCTCGACCTGGGCAGTGGCAACATCTTTCGCCTCGCCGATTGCGGGTCTGCGAAGCGTGATCTTGAATCCACCAGCCGCCCTGGCACGTGAAACGAGCATGAACCCGGCCATGAGGGCCAGAAGACCTGCGAGCCCACCTGATAGCTCCTTGCTCATGTAACTCCACGCCATCGAGGCGATACCGACGATGACAACAGTCACTGGCAGAAGGATCGAGCCAACAAAACCGCCGATGTCCTCGATCTCGGTTTGAGCCAGAGTGTCTGCGAGATTCTTCTGTGCGTCGTTCATTTCGGAACGGATCGAACCCGACTCAGCAATCGCGGCCCTGAGGCGCGACAGGCGGGCCCGCTTATTTTCAAGATCGGCGGAAGTCTCCTTTGGCACATCGGTCAGTGCGTCTCGGGCAGCCGCGAGTTTGAGCGCCTCGTCGGCCATGGTCTCGCGGTCTTCCGTCCGGCTCTGAACGGCGAGTTCGTGCTCCTGATAGATACGGCGGGCGCCGGTCAGTTCGCGGCCTGCAGATTCCAGGTTTGCCTGGAGGTCCATTGGCGTCTCGAACTCGCCGATGGACTGTTCGGTCCAGCCACCACCGAGTGCAGCGAGATCGCGATCGAGTTGCGCCTGCTCTTTTTCGAGCTCCTGCTCGACACCCGGAAGGTCGACGACCGCCTTGTTGTAGTGAGCAGTCTCCATCCCCAGCTTGCGGGCGTCGCCGCCGCGTTCGATAAACGCATCTACTACACCAACCGACTCGGCTTCCTGTTCGCGCTCTTTCTGGCGAAGAACGCTCTCGTCCAACTGGCGCTGCAGGTCGCTCTTCTGCTCGTCCAGGCTTTCCATCTGGTGCTCAGCGTTTTCGGGAACCGAGTCGTTTGTGGGAAGATCGGAAATCTGGCGCTCAATTTCAGTCTTGCGTTCCCACCGTTTGCGCAGACCGACAAGCGTTTTCTGTCGCTCGATATCCGATCGGGTGTCTTCTAATTCCGCGGTCTGTGAGTCGATGTTCTGAACGACCTGTTCGAAATTATTGGACAGTTCGGCGTACAGGTCGCTTCCACGCCGGGTTTCTTCGAGGCTCGCCCGTGCTTCGGCCAGATCCTTTTCCAGCTTTCTGATCCGGCCCGCTCGCGGGCTCCGCAGTTTTCGGAGTTCATCGTCAAGTTCGCTGCGGGCGTCTGTTAGCGAAACATTCGCCAGTCCGAGTCCAACCGAGTAGATCTTGTCCCTGATTTCGTCTGAATTCAGCGACGACAACGCCTGAAGTTCGCTTAGAGAAATTGAAAATACGTTCGTATAAAGCTCGCTGTCGATTCCTCCAAGCAGGGTATGGAGCAGATCGTCGCTCCCAGTTGCGACGCCCTCAATTGTGTTGGCGGTAATGGCTACCTCGCCGCGCCTCTTCCCGTCCCGCCGGTGGACATTGAAACTCGCACCTGACGAAGTGGTGAGCGAGATCGAACCAGATCCAGCCTCTGGCTTGAAGTGGCGGTAGAGGAACAACTCGCGGAGCGCCGCCCGGTCGTTCTTGTTCACGTAGCCGAACAGAGTAGACCGCAAGAATGCCCGAATCGCCGACTTACCCGCTTCGTTCGGGCCGTGGAGCAGCGTGAGCTTGCCGGACATGTTGCTGAATTCCCTGTCCGCGAAGGGCCCGAAGTTCTCGATGTTGATGCCTGTCAGTCGCAAGTTACCTGCCCTGCTCCAGCAGTTCCGCAAGATACCAACGCGCTTCTTCAGCCCATGCCGAAACCTGCTCATCGTCTGGCTTGTCGAGTCCGTTCCGTCGACCGCTGTACACATCTGAAACGACTTCGGTCAGCCGGTCGATTTCATCCGATTCAATCGATGAGAGCAGTGCTCGTTTCAACGTGGTACCCAGGAAGTCGTCCTGCTTTGCGCGGGACTCGATGTCGATGGACGGGCGTGTCGAGTCGACGATGCGCTCGACCCATACCCACGGAGCGCCACCGCTCCAGCTGCTGCGGGCCGCTTCGAGCAGATCGTCGACCGCTCCATCTGCGGCAAGCTGCTCGTGCAGCGGACCCCTGCCAACGAGATTGACCCGGCAGACCACATCTCTGTCCTCGGCCTGGGCGCTCAGGTTGTCGGTCTGCTGCCTGATGGCAGAATCGAGACCGTCGATTGTCTCGAGGCTGGAAATATCGACTTCGCTGTGTTCCCACCTGACGACATCCAGGGGAACGAACTCGGTCTTCGAAGCCCCGCTCGGGTCGACATCGACAACCAGTGCACCGCGCGCTCCGGTTTCGTTCGGGTGTCGGCCCTGGGTATTGCCCGGATAGGCGATCACTGGTGCTGCGCGCTTGAGCGTTTGGCGGGTATGGACGTGACCGAGCGCCCAGTAGTCGATACCGGACGCCGAAAGGTCTTCGACCGTGCACGGCGCGTAGTTTTTATGTGCACTGTTGGCCCCGACGTTGGCGTGGAGCAATCCGATAGCGAAAATGCTGCCCGACGGGGGCGGGCTGAACTGCACGGCCAGGTTATCGACAACTTCGCGTGTGGGATAGCTCATGCCCTGCACGGCAGCCACCACTTCGCCGTTCTTTTCGATGTTCTTCCACTCGGGGGTAGCGCCGAAGATATGAACACCGTCGGGCCACGAAATGGACGATTGCCAGCCGTCGAGGGGGTCATGGTTGCCGTGGACCACGAAAGTCTGAATACCTTTGTCAGCGAGCCTGGAAAGTCCGTCTCGGAATCGAAGTTGCGCCCGTACTGAGCGGTCTGCGCCGTCGTAAACGTCACCCGCTATGACGAGGAAGTCAGCATCGGTACTAATGCACAGGTCGACCAGGTTCTGAAAGGCTTCGTACGTAGCCTCTCGAAGACGGGTCGCAACGCGGCCATCGACATCACCGATACCCGAAAAGGGTGAATCGATGTGAAGGTCCGCCGCGTGCACAAAGCGGAAAGAATCCATATCGGGCGCAGACCAGTTGGAAGGCCCGTTTCGTGCACCAAAATGGAGCTCCGATTGCGGGTTCGACATACCGCAAAATACACGATCGGCCTTCTGCTGCTGTCAGTTTAGCAACGGGCGGGGCTATCACATCAGAGTGCTGTCACTTACAACCCGTGTGGGGGGCAGCACATGCGTGAACAAGGCAACGAGCGGCCTTCTCACGATTTTCGCCCGATATACAGGCCGCGGCCGGTAAGTCCGGGTTGAATATGCTCGGTGGTCAGGCCGGCTTTTTTGAAGGCCGACACGTACTCTAAATGGGTGAACCAGCCCATTTCATGGGTTTCAGATACCCGACTGATCCCGTTCGAACCACCGATCATATACTCGAATACGACCCGTCCGCGTTCGACCGGCTCAGCGACCATCATTCGGGTCACGACGAACTCGTCTGTTTCGACTGTTGAAGAGTGGATCTTTCCCACGATCCACGACTCCGGAGTTATCCACGGCTCCACTACGAGAATCCCACCCGACAGGACGTGAGAAGCCATGTTCGCCACTGCACGATTCATGCGCTCGACAGTCCTGGCGTAACCGATCGACGAAAAAAGACATGCGACTACGTCATACTCGACATCGAGCGCAAAGTCGCACATGTCCCCGGCGTAAAAGATAGCCGCGGGAACCCGTTCTCTCGCAATTGCCAGCATCTCGTGGTCCAGATCCACCCCTGTGCAATCGAACCCTGAGTTCTGGGCGAGATGTTCGAGGTGGCGACCCGTTCCGCAGGCCACGTCGAGCAGTGTTTTAGCCTCGGGGACCCACTTGCGAATTAGCGACGCCAGTTGTTTCGACTCGTCTGCGTAGTCCTTGCCGGAATAAACAGCGTCGTAGTGTTTTGCCGTTTTAGTGAACATGGGTGCAGGATAGTTGAGTGGCGTTGCGTCCGGGGGTGTGAGGGCGTGGTGCTGAAATATGTCATCCCGACCTTGCCGGAGGGATCTGAGGTGGTCGATGCGGGTGTCGGCGGTCGAACGGATTCGGTGGTTGCTTGCGTGCGGCAGTCGCCAGCAAGTGAGCGTCAGATTCCTCCGCCCTTCGATGTGCTCAGGATGTACTGCGGTCGGAATAACGGTGTTGTGTGCGTTGGTCGCCGGACGCAGGCGTCAGGCTTTGAGCTTGGGCCTTGGTCCAGATCGGGACACCTGGTCGCGTATGCAGCGCCGCGGGGCAGGGTTTGTCACGGGGTGTAGAACTTGGACGTTATTTATACAGCTCCGTGACGTACGCCCGGGCAGTATGTGTCAAATAACAAAAAAAGGGCCGCTCCAACACGGAGCGGCCCTTCGAGTTTCGCTTTTGTTCTGCCTGTGTGGGCAGGGCTAGAAGCCCATGTCGCCACCGGGAGGTCCGCCCGGCATTGCCGGCATCGGCTCTTCCTTCTCGCTGATCAGAGTCTCGGTAGTGAGGATCATGCCAGCTACGGAAACTGCGTTCTCGACGGCAGCCCGGGTCACCTTGGCCGGGTCGACAATGCCCATTTCGAGCATGTCGCCGTACTCGTTCTTCTGGGCGTCAAAACCGAAGTTCTTCTCTTTGTTGTCGGCAACCTTGCTGAGGATAACACCGCCTTCGTGACCGGAGTTGGAGGCGATTATCCTTATGGGAACCAGCAGAGATTTTCGGAGAATTTCGATGCCGGTCTGTTCGTCGTCATTGTCCGACTTGATAGTAGCAAGGACCTCGGCAGCACGGATCAAGACTGTTCCGCCACCGGGCACGATTCCCTCTTCCACAGCTGCACGGGTGGCCGAAAGGGCGTCTTCCATGCGCTGTTTCTTCTCTTTCATCTCGACTTCGGTAGCAGCGCCGACCCGGAGGATGGCGACGCCACCGGACAACTTGGCGAGGCGCTCCTGGAGCTTCTCACGGTCGTAGTCGGAAGACGTGTCTTCGATCTGGGTCTCGATCTCGGCTTTACGGCCGTTGATGGCATCAGTAGAACCGCCGCCACCGATAAAGGTGGTGTCGTCCTTCTTCACGATGACCTGCTTGCACTTACCGAGGTCATCAAGGGTTATCGTGTCGAGTTTTCGACCGACTTCCTCTGAGATGACGGTGCCGCCGGTAAGAATGGCGATGTCCTGCAGCATGGCCTTTCGGCGGTCGCCGAACCCGGGGGCTTTCACGGCGACCACGTTCAGGGTGCCGCGGAGCTTGTTAACCACGAGTGTGGCGAGTGCCTCGCCCTCGACGTCTTCGGCGATAACCAGGATGTTCTTGTTGGTCTGGAGCACCTTTTCGAGGACCGGCAGCAGGTCAGAAACAGAAGAGATCTTCTGGCTGGTGATCAGCACGTACGGCTCTTCGAGGGTTGCTTCCTGTCGTTCTGCGCTGGTTACGAAGTATGGCGAAAGGAACCCGCGGTCGATCTGCATACCCTCAACGAACTCGATCTCGTATGAAAGTGACTTCGACTCATCGACGGTAATCACGCCATCCTTGCCAACTTTGTCCATGACGTCTGAGATAAGGCTGCCCATCTCGTCGTCATGTGAAGAAAGCACTGCGACGCTTTTGATCTGGTCTTTCGAGCTCACTTCGATCGACTGGTCGGCGATCGAATCTCGAACGGCCGCCATGCCGAGTTCCATACCGCGCTTCAGGGCCATTGGGTCGGCGCCTGCTGCAACGTTCTTGAAACCTTCGCCAATAATTGCCTGGGCGAGAACGGTCGAGGTGGTCGTGCCATCGCCAGCATCGTCGTTGGTCTTTTTCGAGACCTCTTTGAGGAGCTGGGCGCCCATGTTTTCGAACGGGTCGGGGAGGTCGATCTCCTTGGCGATCGTTACACCGTCCGAGTTGACCTGCGGTGGTCCAAACTTCTTGTCGACAATAACGTTTCGACCGCGTGGGCCGAGTGTCGACTTCAGGGTGTCAGCGAGGATGTCGATACCTGCCTTGAGGCGTGATCGAGCGTCGTCGCCGAACTTTAGTTCTTTTGCTGCCATTACGTATATCTCTCCAAAATGAGTCAGCGAGCACGAGTTGTACTAGCCGACGATCGCGAGGATGTCGCTTTCTCGAACGATCAGGTAGTCGACGCCGTCTTCCGTGTACTCGGTACCCGCGTACTTCGAGTAGATGACGTTCTGGCCGACCTTGACGGGCATGTCGATGACCTTGCCTTCGTCGGTGGTCCGGCCCGGTCCGGCTGCGATAACTTCGCCCTGCTGGGGCTTTTCTTTCGCAGTGTCGGGAATGATGATTCCGCCCGGTGAGGTCTGTGCCTCATCATCGGATGGCTCGATGATCACCCTGTCACCGAGCGGTGTGAGGTTCAATGCCACTGGTTAATTTCTCCTTGTCGTGACGTGCGGGTCCGGCTCGTTGAAGTTCGGTCGATCTGTGCGGACACACGATGCCGAGTTCAATTACAGCCGTATCCATGATTAGCAGTCGACCCGTCCGACTGTTAGCAGTCGAGGGCTTTGAGTGCCAGCGTTGGAAATTCTATGAACGGATACCCGCCGAGTCAACCCGTGATGACAAGCCATTAGGCGCAGCACGGCTGAAGTGGGGGCTTATTTTATTGAGTGCGAGCTGGTGGGCGTGGGTGCCGATCCGATGGCCAGCGGCAGTTCCCGCGCTAGCTCGCTTACGGCTTTCTGAGGCGCATGATGTAGTGCCGGCCGCCACGGGTGTAGGGGGCGATGCTCTCGTTCATGATCGAGATAAGTTCTCTGGCACCGATCATGTCTGAGTCGTGAAGGAGCCTCGCCTCGGCTTCCTTGGCCCTGTTGAAGGCGAATGCGAGGTCTGTGACGTCCAGGGATGACTCCAGCTCGAGCCCCCAGTTTGAGGAGAGCTGCACCGGGGTCACCTTCGGGTCTTCCACGAGTGAGATCGCGATAAAGCTGCCACCCGGCTTGAGGACCCGGTTCACTTCAGGCGGGTCGAACAGGTCGGTGGTAATGACCATGTCGAACATATCGTCGTCGAACGGCAGGTCGTCGACCGGGGCTTTCACGAACGTGCAAAGGTCGGAAATGTCCTCGATCTCGGCAAGGTCGCGTGCCACCGTCAGGGCTTCTTCATCAATGTCGTTGCCGTACACCGTGCAGCCGTATAGAGAGGCCATCCACCGGGCGTTTCCCCCAACTGCGCATGCCGTGTCCAGGATTCTGGTTTCCGGCCCTATCTCCTGTTCCTGGAGCGCGATTCTAAAAATCGTCTGATTAGCCCCAACGTGCATGAACTCGCCGTACGACGCGTGATCCCACCTCGGGTGTTCATCGAACCACCGTTGCAGACGCTGCGTTTTGTTGGTCGGGCGTTGATCCATTTTCTGCAATTCCTGCGCGGCGATTTTTCTGGGGGCAATTCTGGCAGGTCGAGTTGAACAGAGGGCGAATTGACATTGTATGGCTGGCGAACAGTTTGACAGAAACCGGGGAGCATTGAGGGACCGGCAGTGAATCCGGGCGAAGCTTACTGTGATCTGGGCGCGAGAAACGCCCCCAAATTGCGGTAGGGGGCGTTTCCAGTGGGAGGTCTGGGCCAGAAACTGCTTAGAAGTTTATTTCTGAGCCGTCTGGCAGGGTGAACGTGGTTCCAGTCCCGGGGTCAGGAGATGGCTGGCCAAACTGACCGAAGCCACCTTGCCCGTGGAAGCCCCTGGGCCCTCCGAAGCCGCGGCGACCGTGCTGACCGCGCCGACCGTCCCGTTCACTGCGCAACTCCTGGCGGAGCTCATCGAGGTACTCGGGTTTTGCGTTGTGCCAGGCGAGAATCTCGTCGGCATCGTCCCGGGTGATGACTTCCTGCTCGACGAGGGCGTCAAGCCTGGCCTCAATGGCGTTTTCGTCGGCCGGAGGCATTGAGCCCTGGCCGTGACCCTTGCCCCTGCCGACCAGCTTCAGTTCATCCACTACGTCTGGACGGGCATCCTGCCAGGCGTCGATCTCGTCGGCTTGCGCCTGGGTGATCACTTCCTGTTCAACAAGTTCAGCGAGTTTTTCTTCCTGTTTGGCGTCCCTGTACTCGTTTCGGGCCGTCTTCGTGGCGGAATCGAGGTCCGCGCGGTCGATTCCGAGAATCTCTGCGACACGGTCCTTGATGGAGTCGCCACGAGTGCCGTCTGCAGGGCCTTCGTGAGCAAAGGCGGCCCCGGCAATGGCAAGGGCGCCGATAAGTCCTGCGCTCGCACCGAGCATAATCTTGCGTTTCATTTTCTAATCCTCTTGCCGCCAGACCGGAGCACCGGAAGAACGGCAGAAATGATTGCCTGCAACCAAAGTTAGAAAACGAATGTGTGGTTCCTGTTCAGGGAATGTGAAGAAATCTCAAATAGCGGGGTTTGCTGACGAACACTGTCATGACACAGTTCGACCCCATTTTGTCGCTGCGGGGACTGAACAATCAGTCCCGCTGCCGGCCTGGCTGGCCTCCCGTTGCCGGCATTGACGCCTTTTGTGAGCCGCAATATCCTGTGTACGTTGTTGGTGGCCGGGGGTGACAGTCGGCCTGAAAAGGGACCCCGGTGTGATTCCGTGGCTGCCCCGCAGCGGTAGGCGAGAACGAACTCCGTCATGAACGTCGGCCAGTGGCCGGTAAACGGCGGACAGTATGAAATCCGAGTAATGCCGGGTGCTCACGAGCCCGAAGACCTGCCAGCGTGTCGTGTCTCTGTAATGGAGAGCGCCTGACAAGGATGCCTCGAGGGAAGGCTGGTGCGTGCCACACGGTCATGCGTGCGATCGCGTGCTTACACTACTCTTTTCGCAATATTCGTCCCGGTCGCGAAAGGGGATTTGCAGCCGCGTGCCGCTGACGCGGCCGAAGTAGCTTCACACTTCTTGTCCGACTATTAAGGCGTCATGCACAGTAGCCCTGCCGCGGGCAGGGCCAGAAGAGGGATCATCACATGGCCGTACTCTCATCTTGTCTGGGGTTTCCACGCATCGGCGCCAATCGTGAGTTGAAGCGTGCGTTGGAAAGCTACTGGAACGGGAAGTCGTCCGCTGGATATCTCCTGCAGACCGCTTCCGATCTCCGTGAACGCCACTGGTCCCAAATAAAGTCGGCGGGCATAGACCATATTCCGTGCAACGACTTTTCACTCTACGATCAGATGCTCGACATGGCGGTAATGGTCGGTGCCATCCCGCGCCGCTACCGCGCTATTGACGACCCGCTGACACAGTACTTCGCAATGGCGCGTGGGATGCAGGACGAGGCACAGGGTGTCGACGTTCAGGCCATGGAGATGACGAAGTGGTTCGACACCAACTATCACTACCTCGTCCCCGAGTTGGAGCCGGACCAACAGTTCACTCTTGACGCATCAAAGCTCATTAATGAGCTGACAGAGGCGAAGTCGCTCGACATTGCGGTGCGTCCCGTCGTGATCGGGCCTGTCACCTTTCTGATGTTGTCCAAGACGGTCGGTGATGTTTCAACATTAGAGTTCCTGGAATCCTTACTTCCGGTCTATGAGGAGTTGCTGGAGATACTTGTTGACAACGGCGTTGAATGGGTCCAGCTGGATGAGCCGTGTCTGGCCCTCGATCTCGACAACGACGCATGGGAGGCTTACCGCGTTTCACTGGACAGGCTGACGGCGTTGGTGAAGCGGCCCCGCATCATGGTCGCAACCTACTTCGGCCCGCTGCGAGAAAACATGTCGCTCGTCACTCAGTCGGGCTGCGAAGGTCTGCATATCGATGTAGTCAGGGCCAGGGAACAGCTCGACCAGGCCCTCGAACAGATCGGATCAGAAACCGTTCTCTCGCTCGGAGTGGTGGACGGACGCAACGTCTGGCGTACAAACCTGGACGAAGCGCATGCGCTGATTGGTCGAGCTGTCGTGGAGCTTGGCGAAGAGCGCGTGATCGTCGCCACATCGTGCTCGCTCCTCCATGTCCCGTTCGATCTCAATGCCGAGCCCGACCTTGACCCTGAACTAAAAACGTGGCTTGCCTTCGCCGTGCAGAAGCTGGACGAGGTCAAGTCGCTGGCTGTGGAGGCGGCTTCCAGTTCTCCGGCAAGCGACGCCTTCACAGAATCGAGGCAAGCCCTCGCCGTCAGGGCGGTCTCACCACGTGTCCGAGATTCTGAGGTAAGGAAACGGGTAGGCGAAGTGGACGAGTCGATGTTGCGTCGGGCAACACCGTTCGCTGAACGCGCCAGGAAGCAACGTGCCCGGTTCAAGCTGCCCGCGCTGCCGACGACAACCATCGGATCATTCCCACAGACAGGAAAGGTGCGGCGCGCACGCGCTGCGTGGCGGTCTGGAAAGACTGCAGACGCCGACTACCTGCAGTTCGTGAAAGAGGAGACCCGGCGCTGCATCGAGAAACAGCTCGAACTGGGACTCGACATGCTGGTGCATGGCGAGTTCGAGCGCAACGACATGGTCGAGTTCTTTGGTGAACAGCTGTCTGGTTTCGCGTTCACTTCAAATGGTTGGGTGCAGAGCTACGGCTCTCGCTGTGTCAAGCCTCCGGTGCTCTATGGCGATGTGTCCCGGTCCCGGCCAATGACGGTCGACATCGCCCGTTATGCACAGTCGCTTACCACCGTTCCTGTGAAGGGCATGATCACCGGTCCGGTCACCATCTTGCAGTGGTCCTTTGTACGCGACGATCAGCCACGTCGCGACACGTGCATGCAGGTTGCACTGGCGCTACGTGGTGAGGTCATGGACTTGGAGGCGGCGGGCATTACTGTGATACAGGTCGACGAACCGGCGATCCGGGAAGGTCTTCCGTTGCGAAGAGACGACCGCGATGCCTACCTCAAGTGGGCTGTGGAGTCTTTCCGACTGACCACAGCCGGGGTGCTTGATGATACGCAGATCCACACCCACATGTGCTATTCCGAGTTCGGGGACATCCTGAAGGCCATAGGAGAAATGGACGCCGATGTGCTGTCGATAGAGACGTCGAGATCAAGGATGGAACTGCTTGGAGATTTCGCTGAGCAGGGCTATCCGAACGATGTCGGGCCAGGTGTGTACGACATCCACTCACCGCGTGTTCCTTCAGTAGAAGAGATGACCGGTCTACTGAAGCGTGCAGCAAAGGTCTTGCCAGTGGACAGGCTGTGGGTGAACCCGGACTGCGGTCTAAAGACCCGCGGCTGGCCGGAAGTAGAGATGTCGCTGAGAAACATGGTTGAAGCGGCACGGCAGGTGCGCACTGAACTGACCGGAGCGTCAAAATGACCATGCCCAATCCCGACCCGCGGGCCTGCCGTTGTGCCAGGGCGCAATCAACCGTGGAGCAGCCCAGGTGCTGATGGCCTGCCGGTATTTCAGAATTAAGATACCGCCGAAGGTCTCGCAGAACATGCCATCTGTAGCAGTGAACCGGGGTGTGTTCGTCAGGGCTGCCTAACTGCTGCCGTGAGGAGCAAGAGTTAGGCTGGGATCCGGGATTCGACAACAACCCGGGGCTTGGCAACTATCCCAAAACCCCCTCTCCCCGGGGAGAAGGAATTTCACTTCGCCTATTAATGTGTTTTGAGATGGTTTCTTAGTGCAAATTAACCGGCCGTCCTCTGTAAAAATTGGCAAACCCGGTTCTGGCGGAGTCTGCCGGTCCGGCAGTACCTGAGCCAGAAATTTCACGTGAAGTCCTCGACGATGAAAACGCAGTTCTGGTCAAAGTAACAAGCCGCAGCCCAAGCGAATCATCGGCATGCGGTGGCGGAAAAAGCGGCCAGAGTGCCTGGTCCGCCTGGTTTCAGGAGCGCATGCGTTGTGCCGGTCCGGTCCCCGTGGTCATTCGGATTCAAATGCCGTGTCCCGGAGCTGTCAGGCACGTCAGCAGCGGGAGACCGGCCAGGCCCGGTAGACCCCTCGGTAATGACGAGCCGGGCATGCCCGCCGGGACAGAGCGCAATTATTGCTGCCCCTCGACTCAAATCGTGCCAGTGATCGTCGAAGCGGTTGCTGCAGTCCAGGCTGCAAAGTCAGGACGAAACTTGAGCGGTTTCCTGCAAGTAGACGAGCGTCGCGCGTACTCGCTGGTCGACTGCTCCGCTTTCGTCTATGTGAAGATCGGCGTAGATGGTTTGAAGCAGGGGTCCGACCAGGTCTTCGTCAATTAGCAGTTCGGCTGCGATCGCCGAATCTGCGTATCCGGAAGCTATGAACATCAACGCTTCCAACTGATTGTGCGTCAGTCGTTCGAGAAGCGATATCTGACGTGGGAACAGGTCGTTCATCACTGCCGGGTCCATCGTGACCTGGCCGGCGGCTGCCGATTCGATAGCCCGTACCAGGGAATGGATATCGGCCACGCTCTGCTTTAGCAGGAATGACCAGCCGATCGTTCCTTCGTCAAGGAACCCTGCAAGGAACTCCTTGTCGCGGTGCGCAGAGAGTATGACGATGCCGGTTTCGGGGGAGGCATTCTTAATTTCGGCGGCAATTACGATGCCGTTCGGGCCGTCGCCGAGTTCAATATCCATCAGGACCACATCGGGAGTCGTAACTTTGACCAGTTCGATGGCCTCTGTTCCTGACGCAACAGCGCCTACTACATTGATCAAGGGTTCCTTGTGGAGTGCAGCGACCAGGATTTCTCGGAAGAGAGACTCGTTGTCGCATACCAGAACGTTGATCGGGGACACCGAAGAACCATCAGTGAAATCGAACTGTTCCAGGTCCATATGAATTTGATTCCTCGCCGTAGGATCTTTTTTTTGGCCTGCTGTTGAATTCAACGTTAGTGTGGTCCGCATGCTGGCGTGGTTACGTCGGGGTCACTCCTGTGAGCCACGGGGCTCGAACGTATTACGCTGTCGGCCGGGCATGAACAACTGGGTAAAACCCGCAATACGCAAAAAAGTCCGCACTCAGGCCGAGTGCGGACTTCGCTTGTTCGTACGGGCAATTCGTACTGATCGTACCGGGATTTTTGGCTAGATCAGACCGCGACGCTGAGCTTCGGACACAGCGTGGGCGCGGTTGCTTACGCCCATCGCATCGAAAACATGCCTTAGTTCGCGTTTCACTGTCGCAGGACTCAGGAACAGGTTTTCAGCAATCGCCTTGGTAGTCTCGCCACCTGCGACCATCCGCAACACCTTCGCCTGTCGCTCGGTCAGGCTCTGGCTATCGGAGGTTTGATTCTGAATCTGACGGTATCGGTCTACAAGCAAAGCATTCAGCGCCGGCGAGAGCGGAGAACCACCGCTAGCAGCGTCTCTTACTGCTCGTACCAGCTCTTCCTGCGAGGCCCGCTTCAGCAGGTAACCAACGGCACCAGCTTCGAGGGCCAGGCCGAGATGGGTGTCGCCGAACGAACTGAGCATCACAACGCGAATGTGCGGATACTTCTCCATCACGCCGCGGGTGGTTTCGATACCGTCAATTCCTGGCAACATGACATCGCACATAACCACGTCTGCAAGACCCAGTGCGGGGTCGTTGATAGCGTCCTCGCCGGTGCTGGACTCGCCGATAATCGTTGCCTGACCATCCAGTTCTAACAGGCGCCTGGTGCCCTCACGAACGACCTGGTGGTCTTCAATCAGGAAGACTTTGACGGGTAGTGGAGGCTCTTGAGGTGACTCTACTATTGAATAGTCGCGCTGGTACATGACTTGTATCTATTCTGCTGTGGTTGTTGCTACGATCACATGACTGCTGGCGTACCGTCAGCAGCTAACTGGCTTTTCTTGCCGTTTTCATCTGGGTCAGTCCCGCATGCAGGTTCGGTCTTCCCGACATATCAGTTTCGGTCAGGCGTTGCTCTTTGAGGACCGCGAACCTGTCCATGCTTTGCCTGAGTTCTTCTAGGCTGAAGGGTTTGTGGAGAACTTCCACGCGTGTCTGCTCCAAGAACGAGCGCGTATCAGGCGAAACAGTGTCACCGGTGATAAACAACACCCTGCCCGCCAGGTCGGGCCTCAGCACCTCAAGGCTGCGGAATACTTCTGAGCCTCCCAGACCCGGCATTCGGACGTCGAGGAGGATAGCGTCGTATTCGTTGAGGAACAGTGTCCGGAGCGCTTCGGCGCCATCGTTGACGACATCGACATCGTGGCCCTGCGCGGTCAGTGCGCGATTGAGCAGCGTTGTGACTGAGCGTTCGTCGTCGACTGCAAGGACCCTCAGCCTGGTGTAGCTGTTGGGCAATGCCGGTACGGTTGGCGATAGAATTTTCGTCTCTTCCGGGACGTCGACAATTGGGATTTCCACGACGAACGTGGTTCCGCGGCCAAGTGCGCTCTCAACCCGAATAGCGCCGCCGTGGTCTTCAACGATGCCTTTGCAGATCGAAAGACCCAGGCCGGTCCCTTTGCCGACCGGTTTCGTCGTGAAGAACGGATCAAAGACCTTCCTCTGATTGGCCTCCGAAATGCCGGGACCATCGTCGGTGATGCTTACCCTGATCATGCCCTGGTCGTGAACGACGCCAACTGTGATCGTCCCATGACCGGCTTTTTCACCAATTGCGTGGATGCTGTTTCCGATCAAGTTCATGAAAACTTGTTCCATCCGGTGAGAATCGGCCAGTGTCAGCGGTGTTTCAGCGTCGAAGTAGGTCACGACTTCGATGTTGTTCACCCGGCATTCGTAGTCACGCAGATCGAGGATCTTTTGCAGCGACTCGTTGATGTTCAAGATTTGCGAGGCAGCGCCGGAGTCGGACGCTCGTGCGAAGGTAAGCAGGTTGTCGACAATCCGGCCGGCGCGCTCGGCTTCATCGGCGATCGATTCAAGGTCTCGTTTGAGCGTATCGTCGGTTGCCTGGCGCAATGCCAGCTGCGAGAAGCCGAGTACCGCTGTCAGCGGGTTGTTCAGTTCATGTGCAACGCCGGCCGCCATCTCGCCGACAGAGACAAGGCGGCTGTTTGCGATCATTCGGTCCTCGCGGTCGGCCCCTTCCGTGACGTCGTCGATAAGCAGCAGGAACCTGGTCTTCAGTTCGATATCCAAATGGGGTGTCACGGTAACGTTGTAGTTGGCCTCGGGGTCGTTCGGATTTTCAGCCGGGACCACAAGTTCGCGTGTTTCGACTGGCTTCCCGGTAATCGACGTCTGCTTGAAGAGGTTCCTGAGGCCCGGCGGGTCGAAATGGTCGGATAGACGGTCACCAACGTTGCTCTTGCCGCACATGCGGTCGAAAACGGAATTGGTCAAGATGATGCGTCGCCGTCCATCGAGCGCCGCCATTGCCTGTGGGATTGACGTGATGAGAGCCCGGACGAGGTCTTTCTGGCCCGCCGATTTAGAGCGCGACTTGAAGACAGAAATATTCCTGCTCTGTGGTTTTGGGCCCTTGCGCCCGGTAGCGCCCGGCACAGCCGCCATTAACTGCCCTGCCTTATCTTGAGTTCTTCGAGTACGGCCTCGGTTTCCGCTGCAATTTCGGTCATCGTCAGTTGCTCAAGATCGGCGAACGCCTTCAACCGCTCGGAATCCTCGGTCTCTTCTTCGGCGAAAATGTCGTCGAAAATGTCGTCAGTTCCGCCTTTGGCTTCGTCGTCTTTTTCGGTTGTTGCTTCGGTGTCCGGAGAGGCCACTGCACTTCGTCTTTCTCGCCTGGCCGGCTGGCGCTACGCCGTTTGATCAGGTTGCGGGTGCCGAAATCGTGGCGAAGACCATTCTTGATGCCGGTGGGATCAGCGTCAACATCAGGCCCGATACAATCATCATCACACCAAGTTGGTATCCGGCACGCATACGGTGTCCACCACTGGCGGCCCATGGAGCCACCGCATTTGCGATGGTAAAAACCACCACTACGGTAATGATGATTAAGTTCAGGAACTCAAAATTTACGTTGGCAAACGTGTTGAACCCGCTCGAGTTAGCGATGTCGGGTATGTTTGCTCCTGAAGCGGATGGGTCGACGGTATCCGTATCCAATAGCATGCTCGAGGCGAATAGTTGCATCACATTTACGATGAAAACCAGGAGCCCGACCATTGCTGCATGAAGCGGAATCGTAAGGTATCCGAACGTCTGGGCCACGAGGGCGCGCTTCTCCCGGAGAACGCTGATTTCGGCCGCGAAGAATGCGGCGGTCTTGCCCGTGATCAGCGGATTGCCACCGATTGTGAGAGCGTCCCAGAAAATGTTGATGGTCCGCTCAATCAGTTCGGAGCCGGTTTCGTAGATGAGGTGGTCCCAGCACCGGTTGGGCGTGATGCCTGAACGTATCCGGACTTCCAATCGCCGGAAGTAGGGCTCCAGCGACCCAAGAGACCGCCGGTCGATTTTGCTCAGGGCGTCGCTCACGGTCGTTCCAATCGCGTCGGTTACACCGCCGAGCATCCGGGTCGCCGTCGCGATGTCGGCGTCGATTCTGAGAAGCCGTTTCGAGTCGCGGTTCATGAGGAAACCAGACGGCAACAGGCTCAGTCCGAGAACTATGAAACCAATGCCCAGCTGGCCCTGTGTGATGGCGATCGCCGCCAGGCCCAGTACAAATCCCGCCGGCACCAGGTACTTGAACAGTTTTATGGCTACCATCTGGTTCGGGGCGCTCAGGCCCGCAGTCCGCGTGTAGCTTTCCTTGGGAGCCGCAAGATAGATAGTCCAACTGCCGATGATCGCTATCATCATGGTGACCATGCCCGTCATCAGAATCATTCCGGGCCCGAGGCTGTAGATCATCATCGAAATGATCGAGACCACGACAATCAGGCCAGCTGATACGATCATGGCCGAGTAGGCATCGGTCCACTTGCGCAGCGATTCGATGTTTGTCTCGTACGTGGCGCGGTACAACTCGGCCATCACGGCCGCTTCGCGGGTAAGGAACTCTTCTTCGTCTTCACCGGATGAGAGAGAACCCGACATTCTCAGGAGAAGCGTCGAGACCTCATGTTCCTTCGTGCGGTCGGCAACCGCGCGGCAGGCTTCCGAGTAGTCGTACTTCAGCCGGTTCACAAGCGTGTTGATATCGACGAAGTACGGGGTAGTCGACAGGTTTAAGCGAGCGGCGTAACTGAACATGACATCGCGCGAGGCCTTGGCTGTGGCCATCGACGCCATGTAAGAGATGTGTGTAAAGAGGTCGAAGGCGAGCGTTTTCTTGTCGACTTTGCGCCTGTTTGCGATCGCGCTTAGCGCGTTGTCTTCAACTGCCTTCTTGGCTTTGTCGCCGAACCCCAGACGGGAAATAATGCCCAGTGCCATTGCCTAAAACACTCCGTCTTTGATGGCTTTGGCGATTGTGCGGTAGACCTCCTGGTAACCCTCAAGGCCCGATGCGGCCAGCTTTTCCAGGATCCTGGCACGGCGCTTTACGAGCGAGTAGATCTGGCGTCGTCGCGCAGGTGGGTATCCACGGGCCGGCGCGATGATCTGTTCGAGGAGATAACTGTTGTTAAAGCCGGTAAATTCGAATGTGTCGGTAACCGGGTCCCACTGAAACACTTCGACGAATGAGAACGCATCGGCCGCCGAATCGTAGTTCACGATTTCGTTTATCGAGATGGCCCGCCTGCCCACGGATCCGTCTGGCAGCCGGACGGCAACCTGCATCACCGCGATGTTCAGGTTGTCGATGTAGTTCTTGGGCACCAGGATCGGGTCACCGACGAGACGCTGGATAAGCTTCTGGACTGAAGACGCGTGGAAGGTGGCCATGACCGGGTGACCGGTCTGCATGGCCTGGAATGCGATAAGGCCTTCTTCACCGCGGATCTCACCAATGATGATGAATTCGGGGCGTTGCCGCAGTGCGGCCCGCAGAAGGTCGAACATTCCGACGCCCGAATCGGTCTCGCCGGATTTCGGCTTTCGGGTCACTTCCTTGATCCAGTTCTGGTGCGGTACGTTCACCTCGGCCGTGTCTTCAATGGACACGATCTTGGCGTTCGGTGGGATGAACGTGCAGAGCGCGTTCATAAGCGTCGTTTTGCCCGACGCAGTTTCACCGGACACGAACATGTTCATGCCGTCTTCGATCATGATCGAGAGATATGCAGCCATCTCCCAATTCAGGGATCTCCACTTGCAGAGCTGGATGATGCTGATCGGGTCTTCTGAGAACTTACGAATTGTGTAGTTCGTGCCCCGCAGCGAAACGTCCTGGCCGTAGACGATGTTGATACGTGAGCCATCGGGAAGCGAAGCGTCGACTACTGGCTGCCGGAATGTAACCGGCTTCTTGATGCGTTCCGACAACCTCAGGACGTGTTCGTCGAGTTCGGCGTGTGTCTTATACCCGAACGAGGCCTTCATCGACAAGAAAATCTTGTGCTCGATGAATATCTGACCGACGCCACTGCACGAAATATCTTCGATGTGGTGATCGTTGATCATCGGCTGCAGCACGCCCAGGCCGACTTTTTCACGGACCATCGAATACTTGATTCCTTCAAGGTCGTCTTCGTTCAGGCCGTACTTTCCGGCTATGTCAAGCGTGCTCTTCGACCCGCCGCCGAAGAGTTTCACGAGCGGGGCTAGCAGGCTCGACTTTTTCTTTGGCCTGGCAACTGCCGTTTCGGTTTTCTCAGCTACAGCGACTGCAGTTGAATTAGATTCGCCCCCTGCGTCTGTTCCGGCCGAATCTTCCGCACCTTCTGGGAGAGCAGGCGGTTCGTCTTCGGCCTTTTTAATCTCTTCACCGAGAAAGCCCTTCGGTAATGCGAGGATCTCATCGATCTCCATCTCGACGGGTTGTTTGAAGATTTGAGCAAGCACCCAGCGCAAAATTCCGGCGAGCTGCTGATCTCCTTCGGCGGCTTCAAGTTCGTCGGTGTATTCGATCAGGCCTTCTTCAATGTCGGCCATGATCTGAGGGAACTTCGGGTGCTCTGCCGATGGTTCGATCGCTATGTACCAGTCGCGAATGCCCTCGGGGTCGGCGAAAACGTGGATGAACGTTCCACCTGCATGCGCCTTGTAAATGATGTTCGGACTATCCTCGTCGCCATCGCTTTTTTCGAGTTCCTCGTGGTACGTGGGGATGCCGATTTCTGCGATCGGCAGGCTATGCAGGTAACGGAGCAGGAATGAGTTTTCGAGTGCGGCTTCCCTGAGCGCGGTCGGGAGTTGCTGGACGAGCTCGCAACTTTCGCTATCGCACTCGTGATCGCGGGTATCGATCACATTGAACGGGAGTTCGAATACTGCCACTTAGAAACCTATGCCGATGCCTTGGAGATCGGGATAATTTTCATGCCGAGGTCCGGCTCGATATCGAACGTGACGATATTTCCTGTGGTCTTCGTAGCGCCGCGGATTTTCGCCACCTCGAGAATTTTCACGAGCTGGTCGCCAACTTCCTCCGTGCGGAGGGTCAGGTGGGCGTCACACATTGAACGGAGCCGCGCCAGCGTTGTGTCGTCGAAGGCGTAGGTAGACGCCACGTTGATGATGGTGCGTGCCTCGCCGACCAGCACCTGGCACGCTTCGAAGTAGGCGGCGGTGTCTTCCCATGAGCCACGTGTGACGAACGTCGTGAGCGAATCGACAACGATCAGGTCTACGCGGGGGCCGTGGGCGATATTTCGGAGTATGGTGTCGAAGACCTGTTTCGGCGTGAGCTTGTTCTTACCGACAGATATGGGGTAGATCTTGAGCCGGCCCAGCAGTAGAAATTGCATCACCTCGAGGTTCAGGCTGCTCATCTGCCGCAGGAGGCTCTTGGTGGTGTTCTCAGTGGTAAACAGGGTTACCGTCAGGCCGGCCTGGAGCGAACCCCACATGAGTTGCTGGGAAACCACGGATTTTCCGGAGTCGGACTGTCCTTCGAGCAGCGTGAGAGACCCGAGTGGAATTCCTCCACCCATCTTTTTGTCCAGTTCGGGTTGACCCGTGGATACGCTTACTAGACCTTCTGTGCCTGCCATGATTGGTTTGCGTCTTACCCGGTGGGGCTGTCACACCTCACCGATTAGTGGGTTAATTGGTGAAAATCGCGGTGACCGTCACACCCTGCTCTACGGCCAGTGTCACCGTGTTTGACGAGCTGGTGGCCGCTGCGGGCCCCAGTTCGGCTCTGATAATGAATTCTTCACCGGGATTCACGATTCCGGGTTGGTATACCTCCGGGTCCAGGGTAGCGGCATCCTCATAAATTCCGGTGAGTGTCCACTCCCCCGCAGAAGGAGTCGCAGAGGTCGTGTATGTGAGCCATTCGATTTGCAGGCCACTTCCCGATGCTCCTTCGTACCAGACAATGAGGTCCCAGTCGCTAATCTGGCGCAGTTGCGACTGCCCACTGTTTGCGACTGTGAAATCGAGCCTGGAGTTCGATATCACCGAGGTCCCCAACGACGAGACACTCGTGCGAGATATCTCGCCAGTCTTATCACGCACGGCCTTTACGCTGACGGTGATCTTGTCCTGCGAGTTGACAGAGCTGGTCGCATAACCGGCCATGGCAGCCAGGATGATCATTACGGCGAAAAGGGCCACTATAAGACTGGCCATGATTCACCCCCATCCCGGTGATAAGAGCGTTTGATTAGCGTGTGCATAAATCAGCCATCGAAAAAGATGGTTCCGGTCAGGCCAGTTGGCGTGGTGACGGTAACTTCGCCGGTCGTCGAAGCCTCGACACGTGGGTTGAGACGGACCCTCATCAGCATCTCTTCCAGGGGGTTGAGCCTGCCTGGTTCGATCAACTCAGCCACAGAGTTGTCGTAATCGATCCAGAACGAGGCGTCGGTCCACGTGTTGTCCGATTCGGTCGCCGAATACGAAAGGTGGATAACGGTTTCGCCAGGTGCGCCGCGTTGTTCGTACCGTACCGTCACATCCCAATCTTCGAACGACCCCAGGCTCCGGCGCCCATCGTTGGTGATCACGATGTCTACCCGGGTGGAGCCTGCATTGGTATACGCAGTTGTCGATACCAGGCCGATGGACGTTTCCAGCTCGGCCACCAGTCGTTCATTGCTAACCGCAAGAGACAACGTCCTGTCGCTGCCTGAATCCAGGACGGTATTGACCGCGGTCATCGTTGAACCGATAACCAGGAACAGGGCGATTAGTGAAGTTAAAGCTGTGCCCATGGCGTATTTTTGGGAAACCGGGTTTTACGAAGCTGGCACCGTGTAGCCGGCTTTGCCGGCTACATCGAGAAGTAGCTCTCCGCAGCGACTCCGTTCGGTGTAATTACCCGTATGAAGTAGGTACCGGTCGGTTTGGTGCATGCGCCGGGGCAGCCATCGTCGAACTTGATGTCGAATTTGACCGTCGTGGCGATGCCCCATTCCGTCGCGCCACCCTCAAGCGTGTACGACCACTGGGGGTAGCCGCCGCCAGCATCGTCTTCGTGCGGGATCCGCTCGATGCCACCCGGCTGACCGAAGAAGATGTCGACCTCGGCGATGGCGGGAATTCGGATGTTGCCTACGTTTTTGCTCCACACGTAGAAGTCGAACAACGAGTTGGAGTTTGTATCGACCCAGCTGCTTGCGGAGTCGAGTTCTCCGACTGATTGGACGACGGTAATATTCGTTCTTATTCGCTCGTCGACCGTGCCAGAGGCAGAAGCGACTGCACTGGAACTGCGAGTTACAGCCGGGTAAACGGCGTTCATCACGGCGACCGCGGCTATGATGCCGGCGATCGTGAGCAGCATGGTCGTAATTGCTTTATCGATGGCGGTCTCTCCTGGGGCTGGACGTGTGTGGCAATTGCCCTGGTTTCCCTGGCTGTTGCCAGGCGCGGAATCCCCGGCCAACTTGCACTTCATTCAATGATGAAATGCGCCCCGTATATCTACGCGGGAATATGTTGTGGGTTAGGTGGGGACGGCAGAAGTCCGAGCGTAGAAGCTGGTGCTTTTCCTACGCGATCAAGCGGTCGAGTGGATCGTCTTCGACATCCATCAACATGCTCAGGAGTCGGTTGCTGTCGGTGCCGGCGCTGGTGTCCAGAACGCCTTCCATGCGCACCATCGCCGATACGATTTCGCGCACCGGTACCTGCACGGAAGGATCTTCTTCCGTAAGTGCCATCAGGTGATGGAGGACTACCCGGGTCGAAGGTGCAATGCGTCCCGCGGCCTCGAATGCGTCGAGCATTATTTCCGTTCGGTTCGCACCGAGCCGATCGGTGGTGACGGCGACCCAGCGTACCAGCCCGGCCATCGTGAGGACGTCGAAGTTCGCCGTGACCGGCGCCAGGGCGCTATCAGCAGCCCCATCAGCCCCGTCAACGGCGTCGGTGCCGTCCTGTGCCTTTCCGGAGCCTTCGAGTTCGGGCTCTTGTCCTGTATTTGCCGGTTCCTCATCCAGCTTGAATTCTTCCTCGATTTCTTCAGGAATCTCTTCCTCTTCTTCGAAGTATTCGTCCGGATCGGACACCGCTGACGGCATTCCCCCGCCGCCCCCGCCGTCATCGATGATTTCTTCCTCGACGTAGCCGCCGTCGGGAATTTCCTCGATGATTTCGTCAACAGGGTCGTCCGCGGCGTCATCAAGGTGTTCTTCGACTGATTCCCCGTCCCCGTCTGCGCTTTCGAGGTCTTCGTCCCCGTCGCCTTCTCCGTCGTCACCGTCGCCTTCGCTTACAGCCCCGGCGGCCCCGTCGGCCCCGGCAGTTCCTTCGGCCCCGGCAGGGCCACTGCTGCCACCGCCCATGAGGTCGTCAAACTCGATCTCGTCCTCGTCTGTCAGGGCATCGTCGACCGCGTTGAACGGGTTGGTCACGTCTAAAATGTGCTCGCGGATATCGAGCAGCGTTTGCTGGACCTGGTTCTTGATGAGATTAAGCTCGTCCTCGGCGGTCTTCAGACCAGCTTTTATGCGAGCGTCTTCAGCAGCCAATGCTAGAACTCATCCCCTGGTGAGAGAACCCTTGCGCGAATGTCGGCGATCAACGGGAACACCAATTCTTTAAGAAGCCGTATCTCTTCTTCCAGATTTTTCAGACGCTGTTCCAGGTCCATTTCTTCGGCCATGGTGCTTGCGTCTCCCGGGTATCCTGTATCTATGTTTCGTAAACGGTGTTGATTTAGGTTCAGCTAAAAGCGAATGTTTCGCCAATTCAGTCCTGGTTGCCGGTAGCTGACCAGGAGCACCGAATTGTTACGAGGCTGAGTCTTTACTTGAGGTCCATGACCGTGTCGAGCCTGGGTGGTGAGGTGCGTTGGATTGTCAGCACTGCGCCGCTCTCTGGTTTGACTTCGAGGGTGAACTGGTCGTTTGTACCAATGAGTGTGCCGGAATCCTGCAGGATTCCTGATGCGCCGTTGACGTCTACAGCGGCATACTCGCCAACACTATCGTCGGATCCTATTGCAGTACCTGTATTGCGTTCGAGCAACCAGACGGTGATTTCCGCCTTTTCGCCCTCTTCCAGCAAGCTGTCACCGTTGTCGTTACCTACCCAGTCAAGTGTCCACGGGACATCTGGCAAATGCTGGTTCTTGTCTGTGAACGAGATGACTGTCCTGTACTCGGCGTTAGATACGATGTCCGGGTCAGTACCGTCCTCGCCTTCAGTGTAAGGCGCTGTCAGGTCGACAGGCTCACCTGCAATGGCGTTAGATACGAAGAACGACACTTTGTAAAGTGTCTCTGTGGAACCAACCTTGCCCTTGTAGGCTATGACTGACCCTCGTGGTTCGATGGAACTCTTGGCTTCTTCGAGGCCTGCGAACACCGTCTCTTTGGACCGCTCGGAGGCGAATATGCCTGTCGAGAGGACCGTGAAAGCGAATACGGACGCCACGACCACGAATGCAATGAGAATGATTGCGGTCTCGAGACCGGTGATTCCCTTTTCGTGCATTGGCGCACCGAACTTGTGCGTAAACATTTACGTGTCTCCTGGTTTCCGCCTCCAAGGGGCGTGGCCTGAATGGTCTTCCTCATTTGCTGTCCCGGTGGCGACATACGACCGTATTGCCCACCGGGTAATTTCGGCCACACGTTCAATGTATTTGGAAACCGGATGGTCAAACATTGGGGGCACCCCAACGCCGGGGGTGGGCAAACCCACACAGAACACGCACGAAAACAGCCACCTGGCTTCCCAGGTGGCTGTTTTGGCAGTGCTTTTATGTTCGACCGAACCTACTTGAGGTCCATGATCGTGTCGAGCCTCGGCGGAGCAAACCGCTGAATCGTCAGCACCGCGCCGCTTTCCGGCTTCATCTCGATGGTGAACTGGTCGTTCGTCGTGATTGCCGTATCGGTCGAAAGCATTCCCCGGGCGCCGTTAGTGTCGGCAGACGGGTAGTACTTTGCGCCACCTGTGGCTGTCGGGTCGGAGGCCTGGGTCAAGAAGTCACGTGTGAGCAGCCATACTGTGATCTCGGCCTTCTCGCCTACTTCCAGG
This sequence comes from Chloroflexota bacterium, assembly GCA_022564545.1. Lineage (GTDB taxonomy): Bacteria > Chloroflexota > Dehalococcoidia > Lucifugimonadales > Lucifugimonadaceae > Lucifugimonas. The sequence goes on from JADFLG010000003.1 coordinate 47,219, forward strand.
AGGTTGTCAGAGTTGTTGTTTCCAATCCATGAAACCGTCCATGGGACGTCAGACAGGAACTGGTTTTTGTCGATGTACGAGATAACTGTCCTGTACTCGGCGTTCGCGACGATGTCCGGGTCGGTGTTCGAGTCGTCCGTATCGTACGGAGGAGTCAGGTCGACCGGCTCACCGGCAATGGCGTTAGAGACGACAAAGGACAGCTTGTAGATGGTCTGGTTAGTGCCATCGTGCCCTTTATATGCGATAACCGAACCGCGGGGTTCGATCGAGCTCTTCGCTTCTTCCAGACCCGCGTAAACCGTCTCTTTGGACCGCTCGGAGGCGAATATGCCCGTCGAGAGGACCGTGAAAGCGAACACGGACGCCACGACCACGAATGCAATGAGAATGATCGCGGTCTCAAGACCGGTGATTCCCTTTTCGTGGCCTGGCGCACCGAACTTGTGCGTAATCATTAACGTGTCTCCTAATTTCCGCCTTCACAGGGCGGGGCCAGGTCGATCTTCTTCATTACTGCCACCATGCGCGTAACTCTGGCCTTGCGCTTCCCGATGGTCGTTGCAGCTCTGTACTCAAAGCTATGCCCGCATATTTCCAGAAGGTATTGGGGTCACTCCAACTCCGTGGGTCGGATAGCCCACACACGGGGATAAGCAAAACGGCCACCGTAACGCCGGTGGCCGTTTTGCTGGTTGTGTCGAGACCTGGATTTACTTGAGGTCCATGATCGTGTCGAGCCTCGGCGGCGCAAACCGCTGAATCGTCAGCACTGCGCCACTTTCCGGCTTCATCTGGACCGTGAACTGATCGTTGGTGGTCAGGAACGTATCGGTCGACAGCAGGCCCCGTGCGCCATTGGCGTCGGCACCGGTGTAGTAATCAACGCCGTTGCTGGCCGTTGCTATGAAGGTGTTGTCGCGCCTGAGGAGCCAGACCGAGATCTCGGCCTTCTCGCCCACTTCCAGGAGGTTGTCGGAGTTGTTGTTGCCAACCCAGGAAACGGTCCACGGGACATCCGCGAGATACTGGTTCTTGTCGATGTACGAGATTACCGTCCTGTACTCAGCGCCAGAGACGATGTTGGGATCGGTGCCCGTGTCGCTTGCCGTATAGGGCGGGGTCAGGTCGACCGGTTCACCGGCAATGGCGTTGGAAACTACAAACGACAGCTTGTAGATGGTGTCGGTGGCAGACGTTGTGTCGATCCGGCCTTTGTAGGCGATAACCGAACCGCGGGGTTCGATCGAGCTCTTGGCCTCCTCGAGCCCGGCGTAAACCGTCTCTTTGGACCGCTCGGAGGCGAATATGCCTGTCGAGAGTACCGTGAAAGCGAACACGGACGCCACGACCACGAATGCAATGAGAATGATCGCGGTCTCAAGACCGGTGATTCCCTTTTCGTGGCTTGGCGCACCGAACTTGTGTGCAAGCATTATGCGTGTCTCCTACGGTCCCCATTCAAAGGACGGGGCCAGACTGATCATCCTCAACACTGCTGCTGTAAGCACGGTCCTGGCATTGAACTTCGCCACGGTCGTTGCAGTTATGTATCTGTCAAGTTATGTCGAACAGGTTTCCCCTGATATTGGGGACACTCCCACATCGTGGGCCGGACAACCCACACGCGGGTTAATGAGAAACAGCCACCGTGGTCCCGGTGGCTGTTGCATTGGCTGTATCGATTCCTGGATTTACTTGAGGTCCATGATCGTGTCGAGCCTCGGCGGAGCAAACCGCTGAATCGTCAGCACCGCGCCGCTTTCCGGTTTCATCTCGAGGGTGAACTGGTCGTTCGTGCCGATAATTGTGTCGGTAGACAGCAGGCCACGGGCGCCGTTTACATCGGCGGCAGCATAGTATTCGACACCGTTGTTGGCGGTCGGGTCAGTGGCCTGTGCTACGAAGTCGCGCCTGAGGAGCCAGACCGTGATCTCTGCCTTCTCACCCACTTCCAGAAGGTTGTCGGAGTTGTTGTTGCCAACCCAGGAAACGGTCCACGGCACATCAGAAAAGAACTGGTTCTTGTCGATGTACGAGATAACTGTCCTGTACTCGGCGTTCGCGACGATGTCCGGGTCAGATCCCGCGTCGTTAGTTGTGTATGGAGGTGTCAGGTCGACCGGTTCACCGGCAATGGCGTTGGAAACTACAAACGACAGCTTGTAGATGGTGTCGGTTGCCGTCGATGTATCAACCCGGCCTTTGTAGGCGATAACCGAACCGCGTGGTTCGATCGAGCTCTTCGCTTCTTCCAGCCCTGCGTACACCGTTTCCTTTGATCGCTCTGAAGCGAAAATACCGGTGGACAGAACGGTAAATGCGAATACGGACGCCACCACCACGAAGGCGATGAGGATAATGGCGGTCTCAAGACCGGTAATGCCCTTTTGTGACTCTGCCTTCGCACTCTTTTTGAACAACATCACTAAGATCTCCCTTTTCTCGGACCTGGTCTCCTGAAGTCCCCCACTGCGTAAATGGCTGCATTGCCTCGGCGCGGTGGGTGACATTTCTCCTGCTTCCAAAGTTAGGGGTGGACAGGGTTCTGGTCGGTCGGGTCGGCACACAAACTGCGGTGTGCTGACACCAATGCGGTTAACGAAGCACGACCAGCGGAATTCCGCTGGTCGTGCTTGCGATTGCTGAGCAACACCGGGCTATTTCAGGTCCATGATGGTGTCGAGCCGGGGGGGTGCAATCCGCTGAATAGTCAGTACTGCACCGCTGCTCGGTTTTACCTGGAGCGTGAACTGGTCGTTTGCATTGAGGAGCGATCCCGCCGTTAAAATGCCGCTGGCCCCGTTGACGTCGGCGGTTGTATATTTCGCAACGCCATTATTGTCGGTCGCATTGGTCACGGCGTTGTCGCGCCGTAGCAGCCACACAGTTACCTCAGCCTTCTCTCCCTGTTCAAGCAGGCTGTCAGAGGAGGACTGCCCCAGAATCTTTACAGTCCACGGAACATCCGACAGGTACTGATTCCTGTCCTGGAAAGAGATGATCGTTTTGTACTCGGCGCCACTCGAGATATCTGGATCTGATCCCGAGTCGTCAAATGTGTAGGGCGGCGTCAGGTCGACCGGCTCACCGGCAATTGCGTTGCTCAGTACGAACGAAATCTTGTAAATGGAATCTTCGGCCGCACTGGTCCCCGCGCGTCCTGTGAACGCAATCACGCTTCCGTGAGGTTCGAGAGAGCTCTTGGCTTCCTCCAGACCCGCGTAAACCGTTTCCTTGGACCGTTCGGATGCGAACACGCCGGTCGAAAGGACCGTAAACGCGAAGATCGAAGCTACAACGACGAACGCGATCAGGATGATCGCGGTTTCCAGTCCGGTGATTCCGCGCTGCTGGTAGTCAATGCCCAGCTTTCTGTTGCTCATCTCTGGGATGCTCCTCGAAGTGTTGGCAAGTTCAGGTCCTGTCGCGCCCTGTGCGCAGTTAAGGGGTTTGTGCACGAGAGCGCGCTGGACGTGAACGTCCGGTTTCCTGCGTTATTGCGAACTTTACTTAGAGAATCTCGGAACCGGCATTGGGAGCACACCAATACTCGCGGCGGGTCTGCCCACATGAACCGCGGGGTGCGGTGCACGACGTTGACATGGGAACGCACTCAGGTACTGCCACTCAGGTTGACGCGTGGACGGCGCTAACGACATATAAGCAATTGACGGAGAGCATCAGGGGATAGGTTTGGTGGACAACGGCCAGCAATTCCCGGCATCAGCATTGCGTTTTTGACCAGTTCCACTCGGTAACGGGGGCAAGTGTTCAGGTCTCTACTATTCAGCAGCCTGAGCGCAAACAGGGGAAATTTGAATGCAAACGATATCTATTATCATCGCGGACGATCACGAATTGACTCGTGAAAGCCTGGCCGTTCTTCTGGACCGGGAACCTGGAATCGAAGTGGTTGGCGTCGCTGCCGACGGGCGAAGCGCAATTTCGATGGCCAAGTCTCTGCAACCGACAGTCGCCATTCTTGATGTCAACCTTCCGTTGATCAACGGCATCCAGGTCGCTCGCCAAATACGTGTGGACAGCCCGCATACCGGCCTTGTCATGTTGTCTAACCACGACCGTGGTGAGTACTTGAAGGAGTTCATGCGCGACGATTCGGCGGGCAAGGCTTTCTTGCTCAAAGCAACACTGCGCAACACCCGTGACATCGTTCGCGCAATCGAGGATGTGACTGCGGGTCGAACCGTACTCGACCCTGTAATGGTGTCGAAACTAACTTCCGACGATGGACTCAGGCTTAGCGGCGCGCTGAAGAACCTCAGCCCGCGAGAACTCCAGGTCCTGGGCCTGATGGCAAGGGCACACTCGAACCGGGCGATCGCCGAGGCGCTGTTCATTCAGCCCCGGACAGTTGAGCACCACATCAGCAGCGTGCTGGCAAAACTCGGGTTCAATTCGAACGGCGAGAAACATGGCCGTGTGTTCGCCATCCTCACTTACCTGGAATCTACCGGCCAACTGCCGGTGCACGAGTCCGAGCTTGAACATGGAACGGACTTTGTTTCGCCGATTCAGATGACTGCATAGCCGGGACGCCAGCATGCCCGGGCATGCACAAAGGGCCGATGCGCTGCATCGGCCCTTTTCCGTTAAGCGATTGCTGACAGGTGATTTCGCAGACGGCGCTGCACGTTACTGCCGGGTTGGTCACGGCAGCAAGCCGGATAGAGCGCCTGCGTTGACCACGGATTGACACCATCGGTCCAGGCAGGTACGCATGAAGGTTAACTTCACGCGTTGTGCCTGTCGAACCAGTCGATCATTCTGCGGAAGTACTCCCTTCTTATCAGCGGGTGCTTCGCCCTGAAAATTCCGTGGCCGGTCCCAGGGAGCCGCACAAACTCGACTTCTTTGCCGTGACGCTTCAACGCCACGAAGTACTGCTCGGATTGTTCGATCGGAACACGCACGTCCTCTTCTCCATGAAGCAACAATACCGGTGTGTTTACATTGCGGGCGTAGGTGAGCGGCGAGTGTTTTCTGTAATGTTCCAGCCTGTCAAAGCGCTCCCCACCGAACTGGGTTTCGGTGAAGTTCACCCCGATATCGGAAGTGCCGTAAAAACTCGGCAAGTTCGTCACCGGTGCTGCTATGACCGCTGCGTTGAACCTGTCGGTGTGCCCCACTGCCCAGCTCGACATGAAGCCTCCATAGCTCGATCCGTGGATCACAACCCTGTCCTCGTCGATGTAATCACGTGCGGCAACTTGTTCCATCGCCATCATCACGTCTTCGTAATCTCCGCCGCCCCAGTCGGTGTGGACTGCTGTCGCAAAGTCGAGTCCGTATGTTGACGACCCGCGGGGGTTAGGCGCCACAACGACGTAGCCAGCGCCGGCCCCCACCTGGTGAATCGGATAGAACGCGTCGTAGAACGCGCTGTGTGGCCCGCCGTGGACATCCAGTAGCAGGGGGTACTTTTTGGTTGAATCTCCGGGGTCAAAATCGGGTGGGAACCAGACCCTTACCTCGATCTCGAACCCGTCTCGTTCGAACGAAAATTTTTCGAGAGTCGCTGGCGGGTGATTCTCGAAAAACCCCGAATTTAAACGGGTGACGCCATGGATTTCGCCTGATTTCGTTTCCACCAGGTGTAGTTCACCGAACGAAGTCGGCGATGTTGCCGCTACGACTGCGAACGCCGAATCGGAACTGCTGACCATCTCGGTAATCTGCCACCCGTCGGTAATGCGCTGAACATCTCCAGCCGCTTCGGGGTTGGCGATGCACACGTGCGACTGCCCGCGGGAATCGGCCCCGAACACGATGCCCTTATCGGTCCATGCCATAAACGGACTGCTGGCATTGACCGGTGATCCCGTCCCCATTGCATGAGGCCTTAACGAATCATCGGTAAGTTTCACCGGTTCTGTTCCACGTTCCAGGATGTAGACGCTGGACTGGGCCGTCAGGCCGTACCCACCAACCTCCGAACGGTCTTTTCCGCCCGTGACGGCAATTCGCTTTGAATCGGGAGACCATGCGATCGATTCGACCATAAACAGGTCGCCCGACCACTGCTCAAGCGCCGATCCATCGGCGTTGCGCACGAACAGTTCGGTTTTCGAAATCAAGTCTCGTTCGTCGTTCCGGTCGGAAATGAATGCAATCCGCTTCCCATCTGGCGACCAGACGGGCGGCCCATCGTCGCCATCCCTTCCAGTGATTTGCGCTACCTCACCAGAGGCAATATCGAGAACGAACAGGTGATAGAACGAGTCGCCCCGCCAACCGACTCCGTCCTGCCTGTACCGGATACGGCGGGCGACGCGTATTTTCGGTTCCGATGGGTCGGCTCTGACTGCCTGAAGCTCGTCGGGACCGAGGACCAGCGAGCGGAACGCGATTCTCCTGCCGTTTGGCGACCACGCGATCGCATCTACATCTGCCAATCGGTGCGTCAATTGGGCCGCACCTCTGCCCCCGGGAGCAAACCACTGGACGAAAATCTGATTTACACCTTCGTCGTCGAGGTCGATATAAGCAATTTGCCGTCCGTCCGGCGACCAGGCCGGCTTCGCAGCGTTGCCTGACCAGGTGAATTGAATCGGCTCGCCAGAATCGCCAGAATCGCCCAGCTGCATCACGAACACATCGGTACTTGCCGCCTTCGAATCTGGTGAGTCCGACGGATCCGGGGCCCTCGGGTTGCCCGATGCGTTTGGTTCCGGGTCAAACTGGTGGACGATAAACGCGACGGTGGAATCGTCGGGGCTGATCGCCGGGTTGGAGGCGGTTTTCAGGTGGTAGTGATAGTCGGGCTGGATTGTTCTGGTCACGTGTGAAACTTTCTTTATCTGGATTATTCGGCCTGCTTTTGCTGGCCTGACGACAGGGTGAAGCGATGGTTCTGGATTGTATTCCAGCCAACTGCCTCTACGGAGAGGAAGTAGAATTTCCGGCGGTTAGGGTGGCCCGCGTTTACGTGGATGATGTGAATCAGTTGGAGCAGCGAGATGAAGATCGCCGATGTCAGGACCGTGGTTGTCGGAAATCCGTGGAAGAACTGGATTTTCATAGTTATCGAAACCGACGAAGGACTGATTGGCGTTGGCGAAGCGACCGGTGGATCGGAGACTCAGCCGCGGGTGGCCGCAATCGAAGAGATAAAGCACCTGGTTATCGGCATGGACCCCCGGAACGTCCACGAGATATTCCACAAGCTCTACCTGACGGCCTTCATCAGGGTAACTCCGGCCATCGCGGGAATCGAGATGGCGTGCTGGGACATTCTCGGAAAGTCGCTCGGCGTGCCGGTACACCGGCTGCTGGGCGGTAAAGTGCGCGACAACGTCCGGGTATACGCCAACGGCTGGTACTCGGGCGACCGCACGCCGGAGGGTTTCGCTGAAAAAGCGTCGGAGGTCGTTGCGAAGGGCTACACGGCACTCAAGTTCGACCCGTTTGGCGATGCGCACATGCAGTTGTCACGCCGGGATACAAGAGAGGCGAAGGCCCTGGTTGGCGCGGTTCGGGACGCAGTCGGTGAAGACGTGGACATACTGATCGAGGCGCACGACAGGTTCAGTACGTACGCGGCGATCGAAATTGGCAACTGGCTGAAGGACTACGAAGTGACGTGGTTCGAGACGCCGGTGCTTTCGACCGATGTCAGTGCACTCGTTGAAGTAGCCCGCCGTGTGCCGGTGCGGGTGATCGCCGGTGAGCGTATGCATGCGATTCACGAGTTCGGCGAGTTTCTTTCGCACAACGTCACGGACGTGATCAACCCGGAGCCGCTTGGGGTGGGCGGGATCTGGCGGTCGCTGCAGATAGCCGGTATTGCCGAGGCGCACCATGCCGAAATCGCCCTCCACAACGCCGAGAGCCCGTTCAAGACAATGGTGGCCCTGCACATCGACGCGGTAACTCCAAACGTGTTCATTCAGGAGTGTTTTGACGACTTTTTAGAGCCGTGGGTGTCCGATGTGCTTACGGGATTCCTGCGGGTGAAGGACGGCCACCTCGAAATGCCGGACGCGCCGGGGATCGGGGTCGAGCTGAACGAAGAGGAAGCGAAGAAACACCCTTACGGCAAGAGCAACTTCCTGCGCATGTTCACACCCGGCTGGGAGAAGCGCGACACGGCCAGACAGGAGTAGACGAGTTTGCCAGGCCACATCCTGCTAATTACAGGCCCTGCCGGCGCGGGCAAGACGACGGTCGCCGATGCCTGGGCGAGGACGAGAGTTGACCGGCGCGCTCATGTGTCGCTCGATTCGTTTCGGTTGCTGGTCAAGTCTGGATATCACGATCCTCGGCTCGGCTGGAACGACGAAGCGCAGAGGCAGCTTAATATTGCGAGATCAAATGTCGCATCTGTGGCCGCCCGGTTTACCGAGTCCGGAATAAGCTGCGTGATCGACGATGCGGTATTTCCGAACTGGGAGCCGGTGGGTCTTGACCGGTGGAAACGGGCCCTCGGGCCCATCGACATCGACCTGGTCGCAATCATTCCCCAATGGAGTGTCATTTGCGATCGGAACACCGCCAGAGACGAGGCCGATCGGATTCCGCAGGAGATGCTTCGGAAGATTTACGACGATATGGCCGGATGGAGAGACCGACCGGGCGTTCCGGTGATAGACAACTCAAATCTCAGCGTTGCCGAGACCGTTGCTGAGATCGCACGCCTGTTTCCCTCACAGTGTGAACGACCCACCCCCTAAACCCCCTCCCTGGCAGGGAGTCGGAATTTTGCGGCGCCACAAGCCCTAGCGCGTGCGTACGCTGCCCTTGACCATGCTGGCATCGTCGCTGGCCAGGAAGGCGTACACCTTCGATATTTCGTCGGGCGAGACGAGTGCGCCGATCTTCTCTTCCAGGTTGCCCGCGCTGCCACCTGCCTCGTGCATGATTTTTACCTGGGTGATCTTCAACGGTGTCGCGACCTCGCCCGGCAACACATCGTTGACACGGATTCCGTGCTCGGAAAGGCGTGCCTCCATTACGAGCGCCAGACCGTGGACGCCGCCCTTTGACGAACCGTAGGCGAACGACGAACTGCCCCCGAGCACACCGGCTCCCGATGCCGTGAGGATAATTACGCCTGAACCCTGCTTCTTCATCACCCCGGACACGTATTTTGAGACTGTGAAAGAGCCGCGCAGGTTGATGTCGATAACGGTGTCCCACATATCTTCCGGGAATTCGTCGAGATCGACCGCCGCACCCTGCAGCACTCCGGCCACGTGGATCAGCACGTCAATGCCCCCGAGCCAGGTTTCTGCGGCAGCGACCGCACCTGCCACGGCCGCTTCGTCTCGCACGTCAACATGCCAGTAGCGGGCATCGCCGCCTGCTTCGTTTGCGTCGCTGATAGTCGCCGCGCCGTCCGCATCGTTGACATCGAAGGCTGCCACTTTGGCGCCGTTGGCGGACACCCGCAGCGTCGTTGACCGGCCGATACCGGTTGCAGCTCCGGTCACTACTATTCGCTTGCCGGTGAGATCGGCGGGCATTTGTTAACTCCTGGAATGACCTGATTATGGATGATCTGCCGAATCTGGCGAGGGTCTCAGGCTGGTTTTACATTCAGGCAAGACTCTTTGCGTTGGGGTGAGCACCGATTTTGCTGGTCAGTGGTGGAGGTTAGTCCCATTCAACGCCGACCCGATCGGCAACGCGGCGAATCCCCGCGGCCGCGAGCGGAATCTTATCGTCGGGCAGGTGTTCAACAAGCACATGTGCATGCGGGTTCACCTTTTGCAGACCCAGCAGCAGCGCCTCGTTATCGAGCATGCTTTTCGGGTCATCGATGATCGATTCCTCGAAGTGTGTAAGAAGCCCTTCGATTACGGTGAAGTCCTTGGCGTGGGCTCCGAGAATCCGGTCGGGAATCAACTCGTAAAACTCGTTGATCAGCGACGTGGTGTCGTAGGCCGTGTCGAGCGAGTCGATGAAGTTGACCGGGTCCATGTTCAGACCGAGGTTTTTCGATCCGACGGCATCAATCAGGTCCTTCATCTTTTGCGGTGAAGACACGGGGCACACCGTGCCGCCTTCGACGGCGATCATGATGCCCTCGTTTTCTGCAACCCTGCAGATCTGCTTTGTGCTGTCGACGAGCCGGTCCCAGACCTCCGGCGAGTGGTTCCGCGGGTGCGGCATCCAGCCGCCCTTCGGGTTGAGGCTGCCGGGACGCAGATATGTGTTTGGACTGCCGAGGCGGGCGGTCAGGTTCACCATTCGCTTGACGAACTTGATCTCCTCTTTGCGTTCGGTTTCGTCTTCTGCAATCAGCCTGCCGCCATAGTTGCCGACGGTTTGCGGCATTTTGAACCCGCGCCCGGCGAACATCGACTTGAGCCTGGCGACGTCCGGGTCCTTCAGCGACAGGGGGTCACTTACGCGAATTTGGACGGTCTTGAACCCATGTTCGGCAACATTGTCGAGGACGGCCCCATCGATCGATTTCCAGTCACCCGGTACCAGACCCGCAACTCCCAGCAGCATTTAAGGACCTTTCCACGAATGTCACACCCCTGCGCCAGATGAACCCACGTCGCTGACATAATCCTACGGTCGTTCCGCATTCCGATGCGTAGTTCGAGAGGCTAACGGTGACCAAGCTTATCTACAACCGGGCAGAGGCGGGACACATTCTGGTCATCATTTGAGCAACCGGAAATAAAAAGGTTACGAATGACGGATTCGACCAACTTGCCCAGGTTCAACGCCACACAGGCCGGGGCTGCGTGGAAAACGACTGTTGAAGCGGAACACGAGCAGTCCGATCGGATTCGCGAGGGAGCAGCCTCCGATGACTTCTGGCGCCCGATTGCACACCGGTTCGCTCCCCCGAAAAAGGGTGAGGCAGCGCCTGACGACACGTTCGAACGACTTGCCGGGCTGGTTTCTTCGAGTGGCACGGTTCTCGATGTCGGAGCCGGGGGTGGCCGCCTGGCGATTCCGCTGGCTGAAGTTTGTGCCCGGGTCACGGCGGTCGAGCCGTCGGAGGGCATGCGAGAACAGCTTATCGCCACCGCCGCGGCATGGGATGTGAGCAACATCAATCTGGTGGCTGGTACATGGGAAGACGCCGAGGTCGCACCTCACGACCTCGTGATATGCGCACATGTCGTTTACACGGTCAGAGAGATCGAAAATTTCGTAAGAAAGCTGATCGCACATGCTCGGCAAACCGTGGCGTTGGTCGTCTTTCAAAGACCGGCCATGTCGTCGTATCTGCCGCTCTGGCCGAAGGTTCACGGTGAAGAGCGGATTCCACTGCCGGCTCTCCCTGAGATCGAGCAATTGTTGCCGCAAATGGGGATCGAGTACCGAAAGATTCCTCTTCAAGAGCGGGTTTCGCAACCGTTCAAAAGCCGCGCACAGGCGGTTGATGAGTGTCTGGCGCGATTGTTCATTGCGCCAGGTTCAGATAAATCGGCGAAGCTCTCAGAAGTGCTCGACGACTGCCTGCTCGAAGTCGATGGCGGGTACGGGTTCGAGTGGGCCGAGCCGCGCAGGCCGTGGATTATCGCATGGGACGTTTAGGCCGCGTCCGAACGGGCATTCATTGACGCTCGGATAGTACGATAACGCCGCCACCCTTCTTTGATTCCTTTGATAACGGTGCCATATATGCCCAAGGGGCCTGAGCGCGAATTCGTCAAGGACCCGGACTCTGAACCACAGGTCCTGGTTTCCGGCGCGCCCGACGCTGAACAACTCGACGAGATCCAGGAGTCGATTGAAGGGCATTTTGAGGCTGGTGATGAGCAGCAGGCACTGTCCGAGCTCCAGGAGTTGCGCGACCCCGACAAGGCGGAGGTGCTGGCCGATCTTGGGCCGGAAAACCGCAGGACACTGCTCGGCAATCTCTCGAACGACGAAATCGCCGACGTACTCGAACACATGGACGTAAACGAAGCGGTAGAAGTTTCGGGTTTGATCGATGTTGATCGCATGGCCGGGGTGCTCGAAAGCGTGTCCAGCGATGTGGCCGCCGACGTGCTGCGCGGAATCGACTGGGCCGATGCCAGCCAGATACTGGTGCGCATGGAAGACCGCTCGGCGGTCGGCAGCCTGCTGTTGCACAAGGACGATGACGCCGGTGGTCTCATGTCCACCGAGTTCGTCTCGATGCGCCAGTCGTGGTCGACCACGCGAGCAATCAACGTGCTGAGAAATTCCAGGCTTGACCCACGGGACATGCGGCAACTGTTCGCGGTGGACGATGACGGCGTGCTTGTCGGAGTGCTCGAACTGCCCGAACTGGTTTTCGCGACGCCGGGCTCGAACGTATCTGACGTTATGAATTCCAATGTGGTTTCGGTCAAGGCAGGCACTGACCAGGAGGAAGCCGCCCGGTTGATGCAGCGCTACGAGGTCCGCTCGATACCGGTTGTCGACCGTAACGGGCGCCTCGAAGGCACGATAGCGATCGAAGATCTGGTCGACGTGGTCGAATCGGAAGCCACGGAAGACATGTTCCGGATGATCGGTGTGCGAGGCGATGTGCGGAGCATCGAGACGGTCCGGGGGTCGGTGCGAAACCGGCTGCCGTGGCTCATGGTCAACCTCGCTACGGTGCTGGCCACTGGATTCGTGCTCAGTCTGTTTGCCAGGACGCTGGATTCACTGACGATCCTCGTGGTTTACCTGCCGGTCGTGATGGGGCAGGCCGGAATTGCTGGAACTCAAACGCTCACGATCATCGTGCGTTCAATGGCCATTGGCGAGGTCGTTACAGGCGACGTCCGAAAGTTGTTGATACGCGAAGCTTTGCTGGCGATCTCGCAAGGTGTGGTCGTGGCGATAGTGATCGCGCTTGTGGTGTTCGTGTGGCGTGGGGACGTTTACCTGGCGGGAATCGTTGCCGGGGCGCTGTTCCTGAACCTGTTCGTGGCCGCGCTGTCGGGTGTGTTGATCCCATTCACGCTCCGGGCCTTGAAGGTTGATCCCGCAGCCTCGTCGGCGGTGTTTCTGACCACGGTAACCGATATCGTGGGAATCGCCGCATACATGGGCCTGGCGACGGTGTTTCTGTCGGTGCTCGACAAGGGCTGACCGGCACCACAGCCCGAGACGACTATTTATCGTTGGTGCTGGCGAAAGCAGCGGCCATGTGCCTGCGCTGGATCTTCCCGGTAGCGGTCCGCGGCAGCTCATCTGCGATGTAAACCACGTCCGGCACCTTGAAGTCGGCCATGTGCTCACTGCAGTGCGCTCGGATCGACTCCTCGTCAGCTTCGCCCTTCAGAACGACTGCCGCATGGACGACTTCGCCATACTTTTCATCGGGAACTGCGAAACAAACTGCTTCAGCTACCGCCGGGTGTTTTAGCAGGATGCCGTCGATTTCAAGTGGAGAGATCTTTTCGCCCGCACGGTTAATCAATTCCTTGATGCGACCGGTGAGCGTCAGGTAACCGGTTTCGCTGAGGAAGCCCTGATCGCCGGTCCGGAACCAGCCATCGACGAACGACTCGGCGTTGGCCTCGGGATTGTTGCTGTAGCCGTGCATCACGTTTTCGCCCTTGATCACGATCTCGCCGGTTTCGCCCGCAATTTGCAGATCGCCTCTGGCTTCCATGTCCATGATCGCGATCTGAACGCCGGTCGCCTTGCCGACGGTCCCGGGGATCCGCTCACCCGGGGGCATCGGGCTTGAGGACATCTGGTGCGACGCCTCGGTCATTCCGTAGGCTTCCAGCACGGGTGCACCGAACCGATCTTCCAGTTGCTCGAACACGACTGGCGCCAGCGCCGACGAGCAGGACCGGATAAAACGGAACGACTCGCGCGGCGCGTTGTCGTCATCGGCACGCATTAACAGGACCTGGTGGATAGTCGGGACTGCCGAGTACCAGGTGCCTGAGTTTTCGTGCGTGATGTCCCAGAAGGTAGAAGCAGAAAATCTTAATGGGATCACGAGTGATCCGCCCGAGTTCAGGGTCGAAAGTGCAGCGCCCATCAGGCCGTGCACGTGGAACAGCGGCATCACGATGATCGAGGTGTCGTCGGGCGTGAGCTCGTAGTGGTTCTTGATGTTGTTGATCGACGCCATCAGGTTGGCGTGGGTTAGCGGTACGCCCTTGGGCCGGCTGGTCGTGCCCGAGGTATGAAGGAACAGAGCGACGTCCTGTTCGGACGGGGGCTGGGGGTCTGCAGACACTGTGAGTGTTGAGCCGGCCCTGCTGAGGACGACAGAGTCGACGTCGAGAGACGCGTCGAGAATCGGGATACCGAGTGTGGCAGCGGCGTCGCGGCCGACGTGGGCTCCGGGAGGCACGATTACCAGTTGCGAATCGGCGTCTGCCATGAAGAACTTGAACTCATCGACCGTGTAGGCAGAATTCAATGGTGCAGCCACTGCCCCGGCGCGTGCCACGGCCAGAAACATGACCATGAATTCGAGCGAGTTAGCCAGGATGATCGACACCGGTCGCCCCGGCGTTACGCCAGCGCCCGCAAGCAGTCCGGCAACACGCTCGATCTCTTCGCCGTACCGGGCGTAAGAAAGCGTTGGACCACCGGGGATGATGATCGAATCGTCGGTCGGTGAAGAGGGGTGCAGGAGGTTTGCAAGCGTGTTTGTTGACATGGGTACCTGGATGGTGGATAGAGTGAACCACATTTCGCCCAATTCGGCGTGCGAGATTATGACTGGTGAGCGAGTCCACGAATGTCGGCCGTCAGCAAATGTGGGACACATATCGGGGCTGAAATAAGAGAGCGATCGGCGGGTTTGGGCTCCCTGGGATAGATTCCGGATGTAAGGAAAAAGACCGTGCCCGAAATCGATGCCGCTGACGGAACCAGGCCTGCCGTTGAGCTGGCCGAAAAGCGCACTGAAATTAGCATTCTATAGTTTGCGAGCTTCGATGTAATGCAATTTACAGAAAATCGGAAATTGACTTCCAGGTTTTTTCAAAATCGTAAATATCGTTGTGCCCCGCTCCATCGATAATAATGAATTCTTTATTCGGAATGTTTATATTTTCAAAAAGCGCCTTTCCGTGCTTGAAAGGTATGACGTTATCCTTTGCGCCGTGAATAATTCTCAAATCTCCTGTGTAATCTCCCAAAAGCGCCAGGTTGTCGTAGTTTTCTTTTGAAAGTTTTTCCAAAAGAAACATGGGAAATACAGGAAATTTTGTTTTTGCCACATTAACTAAAGAATCAAACGGAGCGATAAAAAGCATTCTATCTACTGGCATCAGTGTTGCGTGATAGCTTGCTACACCAGAACCGATACTTTCGGCAAACAACAGGGTTTGCGTGTAATTTTTTGTCTTCAAAAAAGAAACAATGTTTTCGGCGTCCCTGAATAAAAGTTCGCGCGACGGTTTTTTATCATCTCCTCCATACCCGGCGTATTCCACGAAAAGGTATGAATATTCATTCTCCTCAAAAACGTTCTTAAGATGCGACCTGTCGCAAGCAGACCCGGCGTTGCCGTTATACACAACTACAATTCTGTTGCCCGTATGTTTGTAATACGCCCTTGTGCCGTTCGTGTTTATTTTTTCGCTGTCGTCGAATGCGGGGCAATCGTAGAAATTACGTTTGATGAGATTAGGATGATAAATCATACTTCGGTGGAATATGAGTATGAGCGCACCAACAACCAGATAGACCAAAAGACCAATGTAAAGTATTCGTTTAATGTACATTCAAGTCGAATTGCCAGATCGAATCAACGGAGCGAGCAGGCTCAGGTTCTTCGCACAGTAGCAGCTGCAGCAACCAGCATTCCAATCGCGAACAACGCGAGCACGCCTATCTCGGGCAAAACGTCGGACAGCGACGCACCCCGCAGCATGATGTCTCTCAGTGCCCGGTTTGCGTAGGTCAGCGGCAGCACACCGCTCACGGCCTGGAAGTAGCCGGGAAGCTGTGATGTCGGAAGTATCACGCCCGACAGGAAAATTTGCGGCGCCAGTATCAGCGGGATGAACTGCACCACCTGGAATTCGTTCTTCGCGAACGTGGAAACGAAAATTCCCATACTGACCGATGTTACGGTGACCATCAGGAGGATCAGGACGATGTCCCAGATCTTCCCGGCGTAGTCAACGTCCACGACGAACAGCGTGTACATCAGGATGATGATCGACTGGATAAGGGCGAACAGCAGGAACCCGGCAAGGTATCCGACGAGCAGGTCAGATCGGGTAACGGCGGTCGAGAGCAGCCGTTCGAGAGTGCCCTGCGACCGCTCTCGCAGGAAGCTGATGGCGGTGAGCACGAATACGAAGAACATTGCCATCGTGGCGATGAGCGCGGGGGCGACCTGGTTCAGAACGGATTTCTGGTCCTGGAAACTGAACCCGATAAGCGACATAACGATGATTGGCGCGCCGATTATCATGGCCACCGAGCGGCGGTCGCGCCGGACTTCCCGCACTATTCGCCCCGCGATCGCGAATTTCCGATCGAACAACATCATGCACTCGCTACTGACTTCTGGGACAGGTGGAGAAAGGCGTCTTCCAGCGTGGAATCGGGCTTGCCGGTCGACTGCCGGAGCTCGTCCGGTGTGCCGGTGGCGATGAACTTGCCGCCCCGCATGAAACCCAGGGTGTCGCAGTGAGCTGCATCGTCCATCGTGTGGCTCGAAATCAAGATCGTCGTGCCCGAGCGGGTCATTTCTTTAAAGTGCTGCCAGAACATGTTGCGCAACTCGGGGTCGAGGCCGACCGTAGGTTCGTCGAGGAGGAGCAATTCGGGTTTGTGAATCAGCGCAGCGCCGAGGCTCACCCGCTGTCGCATGCCGCCGCTAAGCTCGGATATCACGCTGTCCGCACGGTCAGCGAGGTCTACAAGTTCAATCGCCCTCTCGACTGCGCGGACACGCTGTTTTGCATCGGATAAACCCAGCATGCGCGCAAAGAAATCGAGGTTTTCTTGAACGGTGAGAGCCTCGTACAGCGCGTTCAACTGTGGCATGTAGCCGACTGACTCGGCGAGCGCCGGTCCCGGATTCTGGCCGAATATCAGGGCCGTGCCTGCCGACGGTTTGAGGCGACCGATCAACAGCCTGACAAGCGTTGTTTTGCCTGCGCCGTTTGCACCGAGTATTCCGAACGCAACGCCACGCGGAATTACGAGATCGATCCCGGTTAGCACAGGTCGCTTCCCGAAAGCGAACTCGAGTCCGCTTATGGAAATTGCCGGCCCCTTGCCAATTACGGAATCGTTCACCTGTTCCAACTCTACTTTGTTGTTGCAATCAGTGTGTTTGATCGGTCGAGCAGAACTCGCCATTATAAGTATCATGTCTGGCATTCACGGCATAGAGTCTGCGATATTGTGCTGCCGGGTTCTCGTGTGATTCCCCTGCGATTAACGAAACGGGCTGTGGCGGCGATGCGAATAATGAAATTCTTTTGAGTAAGGGTTCCGTTTTCATATCTGTCGGTTGGCATCACTGACGCAACGAATTATTTGGAGGTTTAACGGGAGTAACTAATGGCAGAAAAATTTCCATCTGCGGGCGGTACGACAGTCCATTTCGCACATATCGCTTACCGGATGGAGGAGCGGTACGCCCTGCGCCGTCCCAGAGTGAATTTTTACCAGACGTGGTCGCCCGAAGAAACGATGGACCGAATTGACGAGGCGGACGTTTTCGTGGTGTCGGGCTTCTGGGATAATGCCCTGCTGGAACGGGCTTCGAAGCTGAAGTACATCCAGTCGATAGGCGCGGGCTACGATCAATTTCCACTTGATGAACTCAGAAGCCGGGATATTCGGCTCGCCAGCGCTTCGGGAGTGAACCAGAACGCCGTTGCCGAGCATGCGATGTCGCTCATGCTCGGCCTGAACCGGCACATTCACACCGGGCGTGATAACCAGAACAACCACACCTGGCGCGGCATGATCGGCGACCTGTCGAAACGGGAGGATGAGCTGATTGGCAAGACGCTTCTAATAGTGGGGATGGGGGCGATCGGTTCCCGGCTCGCCAGGTTTGCTAAAGCGTTCGACATGCGCGTGCTCGCGACGAAGCGCGACCCATCGACCGCGGTTGGCCCCGCCGATGAGGTGGTGACGCCGGACAGGCTGGGCGAGCTGGTCCCGCAGGCCGATTTCCTTGCCCTGACGTGTCCTCTGACTCCCGAAACGACCAACATTGTCGACGCGGGCGTATTTAAAGCCATGAAGCAGTCTGCCTATTTGATTAACGTAGCTCGCGGCGGATGTGTCGACGAACCTGAACTGGTAGCGGCGCTCGAATCGGGAGAGATCGCCGGTGCCGGGATCGACCACTTCTGGGAGGACCCGCTGGGAGCCGATTCGCCGTTCTGGGACATGAAGAATGTGATTATCACTCCCCACACCGGCGGCGAAACACGACTTTACGAAGAGCGCGTGATCGACATTCTCGACGACAATCTGGGTCGACTCTGGAACGGCGAAACGCAACTGAGGAACCAGATCGTCTAGGTGGCGACACCACGTTCTCTGAGAGGTCGGCATGCGATGGCCGACCTGCTAACTCGTGCTTCAATAAGCCTTCGCCGCGATTCAATCTTCTATTTTTCCGGCCATCCGTCCACACTGGTCGGAAAGAGGACGAATTGCCTTTCTGGGCTTGCCCGCCTATTGTCATCCTGAACTTGCCCGCCCTGAGCGGAGTCGAATGGGATTCAGTATCTCCCGGAGTTGCGAACCCCGGCATCCCTCGGATAATCCCGGATGCTGAACAAAACTGCTCACAAGCCGCGGCGATAAGGACGCTTCCAGATGTTAATAATTGATGGCGACTACCCGATGGCCCTTGCTGTGCGAATGAACCGGGACCTGACACTCCCGATCGACCAGGTGAGGTCGGCGCCGGACCTTCCCGGCGGTCGCCCGGACCGTGCCGATGCCGAAACAATGGCCTCGCTGCCCGAGATGCGGCGCGGCGGAGTGGCCGCTGCCCTGGTGAAGGTGGTTGTAGACCAGCACCGCGACGGTGCGCCTATGCCGGGCGGTCCACGCAGCGACGAGCTGTCATACGCATTGGGCCAGGGGCAGATGGCCTACTACCGGATACTTGAAACCAGGGGTGAAGCCCGAATTTTGCGAACTTCCTCCGATGTTCGCGATCACATGCGTCAATGGGAGAGTGCGGAGTTCTACGACGACCTCCCGGTCGGGTTTTTCCTGGGCATGGAAGGGGCCGATCCTATCCTGTGGCCCGCGCAGGTCCACGAGTGGTACGCAGACGGTCTGAGGGTCATCAGCCTGGGCCACTACGGGCCGAGCCGGTACGGGCATGGCACGGGTACCGGGACCGAGGGCGGACTGTTTGATGGGGGCCCAGAACTGCTCCGGGAGATGGATACCCTCGGCATGATCCTCGATGTGACGCATACCTCGGACGAGACCGTCAGACAGGCGCTTGACATCTTCACGGGTCCGGTGCTCGCCAGCCACCAGAACTGCAGGGCGCTTGTGCCGGGTGAACGGCAAATGAGCGATGACTTGCTGAAACGCTCGATTGAGCGGGGAGCGGTAATCGGGGCTTCGATGGATACGTGGATGCTGACCCGAAACGTCGAAAAAGACTGGAGCGGCCAGACGCCCCAGAAGCGGACCGACCTGTTCAAACCGGAGGACGTGACACTTGAAGACGTCGTCGATCATATTGAGCATGTGTGCGAATTGGCGGGAGACGCGCTGCACGCCGCGATCGGCGGGGACACCGACGGGCAGGGCGGCGCGGTAGGGGCGCCCCATGATGTCGATACGGTTGCCGACTACCAGAAAATTGCGGTGATACTGGGGGAGCGCGGCTGGGAGACGGCCGACATCGAAAACGTGATGTGGCGCAACTGGCAGAGGTACTTCGAGGAATTCCTGCCCTCCTGATGTCGCGTGCGACGTTTTCTGAGAGATTGGTAAGCGTTGGCTGAATCGTTGGCTCGTGCTTCAGTCAGGTGAGCCAGGGCTCCAATCTCCTTTCCTCGGGGAGACAGGTGTCCACTTGTGGGCGAAGGTGAGGGGAAAGCCACCAATCTGGGGCAGGATTGGTGATGGCTGAAACGGGTGGTCGTCCCGTTTTGGCCGTCGATCCCTCCACGCTGAGCCTGTCTCATAAAGCCATCTCGGCGACGAATCTCGGAATATCACATACGGAATCAGGTGGTAATGATTTGTACGATTACGGAGGACCACTGATATTTGATTTCTATTACGTATGTCGACGAGGGGTCCGACTTATGAGACAGCCTCCAGGGGTCGGGAAATCGGGGTGGTGGCTGCTCAAAGAACGGATTTTTAATCGGCATCATTCCATAGACTGGACCGCATGAAACCCTGGATAACGGTTGGCGAGGCCATTTCTCCCGATGGCACGCGGCTGGAACTGGTCGAGCATGACGGCGAGTACATCATCAGGGCCGACGACCTGCCGCTGATGTCGACCCGCATGCACTTCTCAGAAGTCGAGCTGGCGCGGATTGTGTGCGTGAAGCTCAAGCCGGGTGCGAAGGTCATGATCGGTGGTCTTGGCCTTGGCTACACGCTGCGCTCTGCCCTCGACCTGCTCCCTAAAGACGGCAAGGCAGTGCAGGTCGAACTTGTTCCGGAGATCGTCGAGTGGAACCGGGGGCCGGTCGCTAAGTTCACAGACCACCCGCTGGACGATAAACGCACCGAGTTGGTACAGGGCGATGTCGCGGAGGTGATCCGCAACGCTCACAACGAGTTCGACGCCATCATGCTCGATGTCGACAACGGGCCGACGCCATTCGACGATGGACGCAACAGCTGGCTGTACACGGACCCCGGTCTCCAGGCCATCAGGCGGGCGCTGAAAAACGGCGGGCGGGTCGCTATCTGGTCGGCCGATGACGAGCCAAAGTTCCCGGGCCGGATGCGCCGGAACGGGTTCCGCGCCGACCGCCACCGGGTGAGCACCCACAAGGGCAAGGGCGGAATTCGTCACATCATATTCACGGGACGGAAGACGTAGCAAATGTTCTGACGGCGAAGGCAA
>JADFLG010000147.1 GCA_022564545.1 Chloroflexota bacterium
GGTGACAGATGTCCCGGCGGTGTTGGCACCAAACCCACCCGGAATGGACGTTACGGTGTACTGCGTGATCGCAGCACCGCCATCGGACGCAGGGGCGTCCCAGCTGACGGTCGCCTGGGCGTTGCCGCCCGCCGCAGTGACATTCGTTGGCGCGGCGGGAGCGCCGGCGAAGACATAAGCCGAACCGGAGTCCGTTCCCGCATCGTCGTCAAACGGGGTGCCGGCCACGACCGTGTCCCCGCTGATGGCAACGGAACAGCCGAATTGGTCGCCCGCGGCCGCATCGCCGGCCGTGAGCTTCGCCTGCTGGCTCCAGGTCGTGCCGCTGCGCACGAAGACGTATGCCGAGCCGGAGTCCGCACCCGCATCTGCGTCAAACGGGGCGCCGACCACGACCGTGTCCCCGCTGATGGCCACGGAAACGCCGAAAAAGTCGCCCGCGGCCGCATCGCCGGCCGTGAGCTTCGCCTGCTGGCTCCAGCTCGTGCCGCTGCGGACAAAGACATATGCCGAGCCGGAGTCCGTGCCCGCGTCGCTGTCTAACGGGGCACCGACCACGACCGTGTCCCCGCTGATCGCCACGGAATTGCCGAATGTATCGCCCGCAGCCGCATCGCTGGCCGCGAGCTTCTGCTGCAGGCTCCAACTCGTGCCATTGCGGACGAAGACTGATGCCGTGCCGGAGTCTGAACCCGCATCGTCGTCAAATTTGGAGCCAAACACGGCTGTTTCACCGTCTATGGCCGCGGAGTCGCCGAACTGGTCGCCCGCAGTCGCTTCGCCGGCAGTGAGCTTCGCGAGCTCGGTCTGCAACGCCCCGACAGTGGTTCCCGCGGATGCATGACCGCCCCAGGGCCCTGCGCTGAATGTCGTAAGCAGCGCTATCGTTGCGGCAATGGCAACAGTGACGGTCAACCGTTTTCGAATAGCTGAGCCCGGTACCATTTTTCGTTTAGTCCGTTTGATTTTTCGCTGTTTGGGAGTCAGGGGATTCATCCCGCGACTGCACGTGAATGTTGAGCACGTGTGCTTGCGCGCAGTGTGCGCCTGGGCGTGTCTGACTGATGCAGGCACGATAGATTGCTCGCCGCGGCAAGTATGCCCTGCAACTATTCGTTGTCAACTAATATAGATAGATGGCCAAATGCATTTGTGGCACTGTCCATGAGCGATCCACCGATCACCTGCCATCTCGACCGGAGGAGACCGTCTCAAAAGTGTCGAAAATCCACAATCTGGCCTCGGATGCCCAGGTTTCAGCATCAATCGGAGTTTGGTGCCAGTCTAAATATGTCTCTGCAGCACAGGTCAGGAGACTTTTGAGACAGCCTGGGAGCGGAGGGGCCTCGCGGCCAACACGCGCCCTGCTGACCGAGACCGTTGAGCTCCAATAAAAACTGAGCCCTACTGAACAACAGTTCGCCGTTGGGGTCCCTCCACTCCGGTCGGGAAATCCGTTTTCGCCTCGATCTTCGCCTCCAACGCCTGGCATCACTACGGTGTGTCCATATCATGTCAACAGAGCCATTCGAGTTCAGGATGACCTGACCGAAGTGGCCGGCTACGCTTCGACCCACACTCTGATCCTCTCGGCTGTAGAGAGAGGGTTGCAGATGCGACCCAAAGGGTCGGTGGTTCAACAGCGAAGGAACCAATCAATCTCTCAGCAAACGTGCCGTCGGCACGTCACACGTCGAGGTTTTTTACTTCCAGGGCGTTTGCGCGGATGAAGTTCCGGCGTGGCTCGACGTCGTCGCCCATTAGCGTGCGGAAGATGTCGTCGGCCGCCATCGCGTCTTCGGCCGTGACCCTGAGCATGATCCGCTGGTCCGGGTCCATCGTTGTGTCATACAAATCATCAGCATTCATCTCACCGAGACCCTTGTAGCGCTGCACGTTCACGCCCGACCGGTCGGAGTTGTTGTCGAGTGTCTCCGGCAGGTCGCTCCACGGGACATCGGTGGCGATCACGTTGCCGCCCTTCGTCACGGTCAGCGTCCCCGCTTCGACGACCTGCCGGATTGTCGGGTAGATCATTCTGAGACGCATTATGGCCGGGTTCTGGTATATCTCCCTTGTCAGCGTGTAGCCGTCTATCTCGTGGGTACGATCCGGGAGGACCACCGGCTCGACCTCTTCGACTTCAATCTCTTCCTCCGATTCCGCCTCTCCCCAGACGCCTTCCTCTGTCGATTCCGGCGAAGCGTCCGCCTCTTCTCCGCCGAAAAGAGACGCCTGTTCTACTTCTGATTCTGGCTCACCTGCCTCCGGCACCGCGGGGCGTTCCGGCCGGAAATCAAGCGATTGGTAGTCGGGGTCCTTCACAAGTTTTTCGATAACGCTGTCGGGCACCTCAAGCACCCTGGCGACTTCCAGGGAATCGGCGTAGTCACGCAGCGGCGTGAGGATACGGCCAATCCCGGTGCTTTTCAGCTGTATGCCGGGGTCGGACTCGGCCGTAATAACGATCGATCCGTACAGGCGGTTGGCGGTCCATTCGTCGAGTTCGGCATCTGAATACAGCCATTTTGCCGAGCGGCCCTTGGAGGCCCGGTAGAGTGGCGGCTGTGCGATGTACAGGTGACCGTTGCCGATTAATTGCGGCATGTTGCGGAAGAAGAACGTCAATAGCAGGGTGCGGATATGGGCGCCATCGACATCAGCGTCGGTCATGATGATCACGCGGTGGTAACGGAGCTTTTCTTCGTCGTAGTCCTCACCGAGACCAGCACCCAGTGCGGTAATCAGGGCAGCGATTTCCTCGTGCGCCAGCATGCGCTCGGGTCGGGCTTTTTCGACGTTCAGTATCTTGCCGCGGAGGGGCAGGATGGCCTGGAACTGCCGGTCCCGGCCCAGCTTGGCCGACCCGCCGGCCGATTCACCTTCAACGATGTATATCTCGGAGCGGGCGGGGTCTTTTTCCGTGCAGTCGGCGAGCTTGCCGGGCAGCGACCCTCCGTCCATTGCGTTCTTGCGAATGACCAGGTCGCGCGCCTTCTTTGCGGCCACGCGCGCACGGGCAGCCGTAGTCGACTTGTTGATGATCAAACGGCCATCGTCGGGGTTGTCCTCGAGGAACTCGGCAAGCCGACGACCGACCACCTGCTCGACCGCCCCCTTCACTTCCGGGTTACCGAGGCGGCCCTTGGTCTGCCCCTCGAACTGCGGGTCCTTGATCTTCACGCTGATGACGGCCATGAGGCCTTCACGCACATCCTCACCGGAAAGACTCTTGATGTCGTCCTTGCCGGTGCCGAGCAACTTGTGCTTACGTGCGTAATCGTTCAATACCCTGGTGAGCGCGGAACGGAAGCCGGTCACATGGGAACCGCCGTCGCCGGTGCGGATGACATTGGCGAAAGAGAGGCAGTTTTCAATGAACGAATCGTTGTACTGGAGCGCGACCTCGACGAGGACCCCATCGACCGTATCCTGTACGTAGAGGACGTTCGGGTGGACCGAACCGCGATTTCGGTTGAGCGATCGGACGAAGCTCCGCACTCCGCCATCGAACATGTAGGTGACCTCGTTGAACGGCCAGAGGTCCTCGTGCCATTCGGACTTCAGGTGGATCGTCAGGCCCTGGTTCAGATAGGCCATCTCCTTGAACCGGGTGGAGATCGCCTCCCAGTCATAGTCAATGATGGGGAATATCTCGTGGTCCGGCATCCAGGAAACAGTTGTTCCGGTGCCGCGTGCGTCTTCCCTGGTTTGTGCGCGGACATCCATTTCGGCCATGGTCTTGCCGCGCTCGTATCGCTGTGTGTGGACTTTTTTGTTACGACGCACTTCGACTTCGGTCCAAACAGACAGGGCGTTCACCAGCGAAGCACCAACGCCGTGCAGGCCACCCGAAACCTGGTATCCCTTGCCGCCGAACTTGCCCCCGGCGTGAAGGGTGGTCATAACTGTTTCCAGGGCGGAGAGGCCGGTCTTCTTGTGCTTGTCGACGGGGATTCCGCGGCCATCGTCGACAACTGTTACAGAGCCGTCTCGACGGATCGTGACATCGATTCGGGTTGCGAAACCGGCCATCGCTTCGTCGACGCTGTTGTCGACGATTTCACGTACGAGGTGGAACACGCCTTCCGGCCCGGTTGTGCCGATGAACATGCCCGGACGCTTGCGGACGGCTTCAAGGCCCTCCATCACGGTGATATCGTCGGCGTCGTACTTAGCTGAACCGGCAGTTGTCTTGGAACTACCGTTTTTTCGCATTGCCATGCGTGATCCTTGCCATATGGTGTAGGTCGCAGATTTCGTCCGAATCGAACCCCGTCCAGAAGAAAACGGCCTGGCCCGCGGGCACAGGTCAAGCTTTTTATGCGCGTGTGTGGGAAATCAATAAACGGAGGTCGAGTCGAACTCTGTCCATGTACGTCTACAGTACATGTAAACGAGGCCTTAATAATATCATTTTTAGCACGCGTTCGCCCAGTTTGAGCCCCGTTCGAAATCGGTGCGGACTTGCTTGAAAGTGGCCAATCGAATCAGCCGGGGTCACGATGGCCTTCAGGCAGCATGGAGTGCAGGTGGAAATATCGACCGGTCAGGTCGTACTTTTAGCGGCGGGAGTATTCGCCGTTGTGAACTTCGGCTCGGCTCTGGTCATCTGGCGGGACAAGCGGCGCGCTATCGGGGGTCAAGGGCGGATCCCAGAAGAGACCCTGCTGGTTTGGGCACTGGTTGGGGGGTGGCCTGGAGGCGTTTGGGCCATGCGCAGGTTCAGGCACAAGACCTCCAGGCCTTCGTTCATCGGCAAATACGTGTTGGCCGCAACGCTGAACCTCGCCGCTGCCGCTGCGGTAACCTACGCCGTCCTTTCGTGACCGGCCGGCCCGAGCACAAGTGCAAAAGACGCCAACTGGCGCATGCGAGGTCTATAATTTCGCAATTCCGGTGGGCCAGTTGTTCCCCCGAACGTGTTGTTTCCCTGAACTTGGTGATAAGTAAGTACGAGGTCACTCGTTGTCGCACCTGGGCTGGGCCTGTGCCGCGCCCCGGTCGCGCCTGGCCGCAGTTGCTGACTTCGCCTTAGAGGCCCGAGAGGTAAAACGTGGATATCGACCGCGATACATTGATGCTGATGCTCCGCCGAATGTGGATGATTCGAAACTTCGAATTGAAGGTGATCGAGGTCCACTCGGCGGGTGAGTTCACCGGTGCTGCCCACCCGTATATCGGCGAGGAAGCGGTGGCGGTCGGCGCATGCGCCGCGCTCAAAGACACTGACTACATTGCGGGCAACCACCGTTCGCACGGACACCCTATCGCCAAGGGAGGTCGCGTCGACAAGGCAATGGCCGAGCTCTACGGCCGGGTCGACGGTTATTGCAAGGGCAAGGGCGGCTCGATGCACCTTGCAGACTTCTCGATCGGGATTCTCGGCGAGTCGGGAATTGTTGGATCGTCCGTCCCGGTTGCGGTGGGCGCTGCGCTCGCTGCCAAGATCAAGGGTGAGGACTTCGTGTCGCTGGTGTTCTTCGGCGACGGCGCCTCCAACCAGGGGGCGGTTCACGAGTCGATGAACCTCGCATCGATATGGGACCTCCCGGTCATCTTTCTGTGTGAGAACAACCAGTTCGCAGTGACGACTTCGTACTCAACCACCGTTGCGGTCGAGCATGTTTCCGATCGGGCGCCTGCCTACAACATGCCGGGTGTGCTCGTTGACGGGCAGGACGTCATTGCCATGTACGAGGCGACCGTCGAGGCCGTTCGCAGGGCGCGCGCTGGAGAGGGACCGACACTTATCGAAGGTCTCACCTACCGGTTCGAGGAACACTCGCTGGGACTTGGCCGGGTGCGCCGTGGTGAGTACCGGACCGAGGAAGATATCGACAGCTGGCGCAATCGGGACCCGATCGTCATCCACGAAGAACGGCTGATTTCACAGGGCATCGCGACGCGCGAGGAGTGCGATGCTGTCAACGCCGAGACACAGGAAGAGGTTGAACGGGCGGTCGAGTTCGCCCGCAACAGCCCGTTCCCCAAGGAATCGGATTTGTTCGAAGACATGTGGGCCAACCCGATCCCTCAGCCATAGCCACCCCTGATTCAGGACTTTTTCGGAAATTCCACGTCCTTTTCTCACTCCACAGGTAACCAGACAAAATGGCGCAGACCGTATTCATAGAAGCAATCAACCAGGCGATCGGCGAGGAGATGCGACGCGATGAGAGCGTTTTCATCATGGGCGAAGACATCCGCCTGGCCGTTTACGGCGCCACCGCCAACCTTCTGGGCGAATTTGGCGAGAAACGGGTTCTCGA
>JADFLG010000148.1 GCA_022564545.1 Chloroflexota bacterium
TCGTTTGAGGGCTGCGGCTTCGTAAGTATTGATAGCAACAGGCCGAGCAACGAAAACGCGGTCACCAGGATATATGCCAGTCGCCAGCCGCTCATAAACGAATCGCTGGCGGCCCGGTTGCCGGCAATTTCGCCCAGCGGAATATCGAAGCCGTCCGCCGCCATAACTCCCACCACCACGGCCGACGCGATCGCCTGACCTGCCACGTTTCCCACGTTCCGGGTCAGGTTTGTCAATGCGCCAATAATGCCAAACGACTCGCGGGAAACCGATCCCATGATGATGCTGTTGTTGGGCACATTCCAGAGTCCCATTGCAAGGCCGTTCGCAAGTAAAACGGCCATTACCACCCACATCGCTGTATCGATCGTGAATGTGATAAAAGCGACCGATGTGAGCACGAGGACCGAGAACCCGATAACCGCAAACAGACGTTCACCAAACCTGTCCCCCAGCCGACCTGAAGTTTGTGCGGCGACTCCCAGGCCAAGCGATGTCAGGAACAGCACCCCGCCGACAGCGGCCTCGCCAATATCTCGCACACTGAGAAGATAAATCGGCATCATGAACCTGACTGCCGTCGTGCCAAGAAAACCCAGGAACCGTGTCCCTATGGCCAGGGTGAAGATCAGGTTCTTGAACATCCGCAGTTCGAGCATTGGTGCGTCGGTCCTCAGCTCCCACCAGATGAACAGAGCAAACAGGCTTACCGCTGTGGCGGCACCACCCAGGATGAGCGGCGACACGACCGCCACGCCGAACGGGTTGTTGATGAGGATGACGGTAATGGTGATCGTCACCGCCGAAACGACCGCACCCACCCAGTCGAACGGCGGGCGTTCTCCGGTTCGTCGCGGGCTGACCCGGCTCTCGTCGAGTATGAAATAACCGGCCACGAAGGCGATTCCGATCGGCACGGTGAGCATCCAGAAGAGTGCCTCCCACGGCAGGAACTGGAGCACGAGGCCCGCAATTATCGGACCCGACGCCCCCCCTATTGCCACCGCGGTCGTCTGACTCCCGATGGCCTTTCCTCGTTCGCTGGTCGGGAACACAGATATCACCATCGCGGTGCCGACCGACTGACCCATCGAGTTGCCAATGGCGGTGATGACCCTGGCCATGATCAGCAGGCCAAACGTGGGTGCCATCGCTGTGAACACTGCCCCGCCGCCAAAAATGACCAGGCCGATCAGGTGTATCCTGCGACGCCCGACGATGTCGGCCAGCCTGCCCATCGGCATCATGAACGCGCTGATGGTCAGCCCCTGCGCAATGACCACCCACGAGACAGCTCGAAGGGTTACACCGAAGTCATCGGCGATCTGCCCGAGGGCAACGAACACCATCGACGCGCTCGCCACCATCGTGACGAACGAGATACCGATCGCCGCGAACGCCTTCCATTTGTAGGAATCGTCGACGAGGGACTGGTCTGCCGAAGGGGGGGCTTGGGGCTCTGGATCTGTATCTCTGGACGTCCCGCTCAAGTGGAACTGTCCGAATCACCCTGATTGCTCGAACAACGAGCGGCGAATGTATGAGTACCTGAATGAATCTTGGGGGGCATCGCCGCAATACTACTCCCGCCCGGTACGCGACACCTGTCGAGAGATGCCGACCCGGGGAGGACGGACATTCCCTTACCCCTTCGCCTGCCGGACAAGGGGGACGCTCCGGTCCGCTACGTAGCTTTGTTTTCGATCCAGTCGAGGTCGAACTCGAACCCGAAGCCCGGCGCGTCTGACGGTCTTATGTACCCGTCCTTGATGACAGGCGTTCCCGGCAGGACGACCATTTCTTCCAGCGGCACACCCGGGGGCGACACCCCTTCCGACCGCTCGGCCCAGGTCACGGCGGGCATCGCAAAGGCAAGGTGCTGGCCGTAGGGATAGTTCGCGCTGGCGTGGGGGATCACGGTGAGTCCGTACGCCTCCGCCAGGTGGCAGATCTTGATGCCCGCGGTCATGCCGCCCACCCACTGGAGGTCGGGCTGGAAGATATCGACAAGTCCCTGGCCCGCGGCAAGCGCAAACGGGTGGACTCCGTACCAGTGCTCTCCGGTGGCGAGCGTCTGGTACGGGATGCGCTGGCGGAGCTTGAAGTAGCTGTCGAAATCGTCGGGCAGCATGTAGTCCTCGAGCCACTTGATCCGGTACGGGCGCAACGCCTCGGAAAGGCGCACTGCATAGTCGGTGTTCAGCGACATCCACCCATCGACGGCGATCTCGATGTCATCGCCAACCTGCTCCCGTGTTCTGGCGACCAACTCTGCGCTGCGGTTGATCCCGGCGAGTCCGGCCTCCGGTCCTTCGCGCAGGAACAGCTTCACCGCCTTGAACCCGAGCTCGAGGAACCATTCGATCGAGTTCTCGGTGCCATAGGAAATATCGGTGTTGCTGGCGTAGCAGAATATTTTGTCCTTTTGCGGACCGCCGATCAGTTCGTACACCGGCCTGCCAAGCAGCTTGCCTTTCAAATCCCACAGGGCGTTATCGACCGCGCTGATTGCGAAGCTGGTCACGCCGGCAATCCCGTAAGGCGAAGCTGCCTTCTGCATCAGGTCCCACACACGTTCGGTCGCCATGGGGTTCTCACCCTCGATCAACGGAGCGAGGTGGTCGTTGATCAGCGGAACGGTCACTCCACTGTGCAGGGTCAGGCCAAAGCCCCAGGTGCCGTCCTCTGCCGTGACGACACACGCCGTCCGTTTCCAGGGATTGCCCCAGTCGGCGCGACTCAGTTCCGGGTAGCGCGCCATCGGGCTGACAAAGCCGCCGGTCTCGATCTGGGGGACCCGCGGCTTCGTTTTCATCTGCGGGGTCACGTCGACCTCAACAGCTTTAATTGACCTGATCTTCATTTTGTTTCCCAATTACCTGACGCTACTCACCAGACGCCAGATTGCGGTCGACGAGCGGCGGTGGCTTCTCTGAGCTTCCTGAATATGATTTTTCGGGCCGGCGCCGAACTCGTGCAGGCACGTGCACAGATGCGCCCTCGGCCGGACCGTAGCGGAGGGCTCGCGGTCAACATGAATCGCTATTTGTCGCTCCGCCACTGTCGAGACGAGTACATCGACATGGGACTGTATCTGAATTTGTGCGGACATGGACTCTGTGGACTTGGGGGTCTATGTCCAGAGCGTTCGGTGTGCCAGACAAGCACAAATCAGATACGAGTTAAATGGCAAATGAAAACCGCCCGCATCCTCGTTCAAAAAGGCGGCGGGCGGTTCGTAGAATTCCCAGTTCTGTATTTCGTGCGCTCTAGTCGTCGGCCCCGGCTCGCACAGGTCCGGTGACCGGACCTGCAGACTCAACCGACTCCTCGACCGGCTTGCGCCCCTCGATCGAGATGTTCGGCATCCACTCGAGCCAGGACGGAAAGTACCAGGCTTTGTCGCCAAGTATCCGCATCACGCTGGGCACAAGCATCGACCGGACCACTGTGGCGTCGAGCAATACCGCGGCACCCAGCCCGAATCCCATCGACTGGAAGAAGGCGATGTCGCCAAGTGCGAACCCACCGAAAACGGCGACCATTATCAGGGCAGCGCCCGTGATGATGCTGGCCGTCCTACGGAGTCCGAAAGCTACAGATTCAGCGGCAAGTCCGGTTTCGTCATAGCGCTCCTTGATCCTGCTCAGCATGAAGACGTGGTAGTCCATCGACAGGCCGAACAAGATGCTGAACATGAACAACGGCAGCCAGAACTCTATCTGATCGACCTGCTTGAAACCGAACAGGTCGATCAGGAAACCCTTCTGGAACACCAGTACAACGAG
Organism: Chloroflexota bacterium; assembly: GCA_022564545.1. Classification (GTDB taxonomy): domain Bacteria; phylum Chloroflexota; class Dehalococcoidia; order Lucifugimonadales; family Lucifugimonadaceae; genus Lucifugimonas. The sequence continues at coordinate 3,789 of JADFLG010000148.1, forward strand.
CCCGTATGCCGCGCCGACAGACAGCAGGTTCATGATGATCGAGGCGATCGAGATGACGATTGACCGGAATGCGAACAGCAGCAGGACGAAACTGAGGCTGAGCACCGCAGCGAACACGATAGGCAGGTACTGGTCCGTGATCTTCACCGAGTCGACGACTTCAGCTGTACTGCCCCCCACCAGCGCCTCGTAGGAACTTTCCGGCACATCTGCGAACGCCGCTGGGATGAGGTCTTCTCTGAGTCGCCGGATCGTTGTCAGCGCCGTTTGATTTTGAGGATCGCCGGGAATCGGGGCAGAGAACCTGGCCAATCTCACACTCGGCTCAATGCGTATTTCAGGTGCCTGCAGCCCTTCGTCGTCGGTGATCAGGCCTTCGAGCTTTGTTAGTGCGCCAGCTATCAGCGGTGAGCCTACATCACCGTCAATCACGATCAGAGCCGGGGCGTCCGAGCCAAACCCGAACTTGTCGTCGAGCAACTCGAAGCCCTTCTTCGCGGGTAATTCGTCCGGCAAAACCGATATACCGCTCGTGCCCTTTTTAAGGTCGAAATAGAAGTAGGAAAGCACCAGCAAGATGGTCGTGGCCGCGATCAGGCTTACCCATGGACGCCGCATGACCGCAATCGTGATTGCGTTCCAGAAACCCGTCTGCGCATCAGGATCGGCGACTCTGTCACCACCGAGTCCAAACGAACGCCCGGATTTGCTAAAGCGCCGAAGTAACGTGAGTACGACCAGGATCGCCATCACACCTGCTGAGACTATGATTATCTCGGGACCGAAGCCGACGGTCAGTGACAGGATGACCGCACCTACGACAAAGAGACCCAGCGTGAGAGGCAGCGGTGCGCGAACGGCCGACACCCTGTCGCCGAGTATCCCGATCATTGCCGGTAGCAGTGTGATTCCTGTCAAGACTGCAACAAACACAACGAGAATCGCGCCGATTCCAAACGCCTGGAAGGTGCGTTCAGGAATGATCAACAAGCCGAGCAATGCGAGGACCACGGTCGTCCCGCTGAATACGACAGCCCGACCTGCCGAGCCCGCAGAAGCTTCAATCGCCTGCTGCTTTTCAAGGCCGCGGTCCCGCTCCTCGCGGTAACGCGACAGGATGAACAGCGAATAGTCGATCCCGACGGCCAGCCCCATCATCGAGATGATGTTCGGGACGAACTCGTTGAGCTCCATGAACTGGCCGACGATCGCGGTCAGACCAATTGCGGCAAATATGGAGACGATGGCCAGGATGATCGGAATGAAAGCCGATACGACTGCCCCGAACACCAGTGCGAGAATGACGATCGCTATTCCGACACCAATCGTTTCGCCGGTCACGAGGTCGCTTTCCGCCAGCTCACTGAAGACGTGATTTATGCTGGCGTTCCCCACCATATAAACCTCGAACCCATCGGCTGTAAATTCCTCGGTCACCTCTAACAGCGTGGCTATCCGGCCATCCGAGGCTTCATAGATGTCTATCGAGGTAAGCAGGGTCGTGCCGTCGTCCGAAACCCGCCCCTCGTAATCGCGGAAGTGCCCTACCATGAGCGGGAGATCATCTTCCTCAAGTACTTCTGCAGCCTGAGCCTCGGCAAGTGCATCGCCAAACTCGGTTACGCGTTGATCGAACGCCGGGTCGCCCGGCCCGATCCCTAAATCTTCGGCAACAATCAACACGAACTCGGATGATGTAGCAGGTCCTTCATCGGCGCCCTGCTGGTCGTCCCCGTCCAGTTCGCCGAAGCGATCATTAATCAGGTTCTGGGCGCGTTTATATTCGAGGACCCCTGTCGGCCCCTGCTCTCCATCGAGTGCGCTCGCCAACAAAGTATTTGCCAGCACGCCCGCCGCCACCAGCACCAGAGCCCATCCCAGCAGCGTCCACCATGGTCGACGGCCGCTAAAACCCGCGATTTTTTCTACAGACAAGTTCATTTTTTTCTCCACTGGATCCCCGGCAAAAGATGATATTCACCGGGCCGTCCAAAATCTCGAGCGATTGCGCCGCTTGCCGGGGCTACCGTGTCTCTCTATGTCCGCCTGGACGGTAATTGCTGGCGGTTCGATCAATTGGCGTTCGGGATTGCAATGGCTTTCAACCCGGGCAGCTTATTTTCCGTTCCTTGCGATCAGATTTGCATCCCCACTAAGGGGTATTTATCGTGCTCAGTTGACTGCGATCAATAGCAGCTGACACCTGGTCGCTCGACCAGGTGAATTCCTCATCTGCACTCTCAAGCAACTCGAGTGCTTCATTGGCCCAGGTCTCGTTGGCCTTGCTGTGCCCAACGACCTGGCCGACGGTAAGGTAGATGAATAACGAACCCGGCTCCCCGTGGCAGTTGCTGCAGAGATTTTGTAGCATCTCCGTGAATTTGATCGACTCATCGCGGTACCGGCGCACTTCGTCTATCAGCGTGGCACGGTCCATGTGGTTGCCAAAAAATACCTTTAACAAAAGGTGACTCTTAATCACA
>JADFLG010000149.1 GCA_022564545.1 Chloroflexota bacterium
AGCCCCAAGCCACCACCGATGCACTTCAGCGCTCTATTCCCATCGCGGCAGTCGGTGCACTGGTCCTGCTGCTGCTCGTCATGCGCTCGGTCCGCTACGCGGTCGTCACGGTCATACCGATCGGGCTCGTGGTCGCCTGGCTCTACGCGATCATGTACGTCGGCGGCTTCGCTTTGAATTTCGTCACCGCCACCATCGGTGCCATTTCCATCGGTGTCGGGATAGATTTCTCGATCCACATGACAGAGCGGTTCAGGGAAGAACTGACCCGCGCGTCGTCACGCGCCGATGCACTGGCACAGGCCACGCGGGGCACGGGAGTGGCACTCGCGGCATCTGCTGCATCCAGCATCGTCGGGTTCTTGATCCTTGGCTTCGCGCCCATGCCACTCTTCTCCTCATTCGGCTTTCTTACAGCGATCATGATTGCCCTTGCGCTCGCGGCCTCGCTGGTCGTTCTGCCTTCTCTGTTGCTCCTGGTCACCCCGGAGCCTGCGTTGAAGCCGGACGAAAGGCCGGCCCCTGGCGAGGTCGCGGAGGGGATAACGGGCGGGTGAATTGGGCGCCACACGTTCAGACTGGGGCGGCCCGGTTCACAGACGAAACTAGAGCCACTCCAGCACAAACCCGCCTGCCGCGGCAATGACCACAACTGACCACGGTGGCAGTTTCCAGATTGCGAGCAGCCCGAAAAGCGCGATTGCCAGCCCGAAATCTTCCGGCCGGCGCACGCTGCCTGTCCATATCGGGTCGTACAGGGCAGCCAGCAACAGCCCGACTACGACCGCGTTCACCCCGTATATAGCTCCCCGTACCCGGTTGCTGCGACCAAGGCGTGACCAGAACGGCAAAACGCCCCATACGAGCAAGAACGAAGGAACGTATATCGCTAAAAGCGTGACCAGGCCGCCTATCCACGGCTGCGCGAAGACACCATCGCCATTGCCGGTAATTGACGCACCGAGGTACGCGGCGAACGTGAATAACGGCCCCGGAACCGCCTGGGCCGCGCCGTATCCGGCGACAAACTGATCGTTCTCTATATAGCCCGCACCGACGGTTTCCGATTGCAGCAACGGCAACACAACGTGTCCCCCGCCAAATACGAGCGACCCCGAACGATAGAAATTTTCAAAGACATCGATTTCATCCCGGCCTGTCGTTTCGGCAAGTACCGGGAGCCCGGCAAGCAACACGAAAAACACGGCGAGTGCGATGAGCGCCAATTTTCTGGACCCCGAAGTGGCAAATGGTGCATCACTACGGCTGGCTTCCCCGGAGTCAGAGTCATCCGCGCCCCTGCGAAACAGCAATACCCCGATTACACCGCCAGAAACGATCACCGCGACCTGCCACAGAGCTCCGGGAACAAGCAGCATGAACACGGTCGCTGCGATTCCAAGGGTGATTCGGCGGCGGTCCGACCAGAGCGTGCCCGCCATGCTCCAGACAGCGAGCGCGACGACGGCGACGACGGCGAGTTTCAGACCGTGCAGCCAGGGTGAATCCGCAACATTCTCGATTTCGGACACGCCATAAGCGAATGCAATCAGGACAATTGCCGATGGCATGGTGAAACCGAGCCAGGCCGCGATCCCACCGAGGTGCCCGGCCCGCAGCGTGCCGATCGCTATTCCGAGCTGGCTGCTGGCGGGTCCCGGTAACAGCTGGCACAGTGCGACCAAATCGCTGAACGACCTATCGTCAAGCCAGCCGCGGCGGGCCACATACTCTTCCCGGAAATAACCGATGTGCGCTATCGGTCCACCGAAAGAAGTTAACCCCAGCCGCAGGGCGGTCAGAAACACGTAAACCAGCTTCATCAAGAATTCAGCCTCAAAAAACGCCCTTTCGGCCAGCTTTTACACCCGTTCGCCGTATTATTCACCAGCTGTCATCATGGCGCTTCGTCTGCGCCTGTACTTTGGTGCGTCCACACAACCGGCATCCGGTTCCCTGAGTCCGCAGACCGTCGAATGGCTCGTTGGAAGATTGGTCGAGACCCCGCTCGAATTACAGGCCGGTACGGAACCTGGTTCGGGGTATTGTTATCTGATCGCGTTTTTCATGTGGGCCGGTTGCCCGATTGCCCGATTGCCCGATTTAATGATCGGCTGGCTTTGAAAAATAGTGAGGACCGAGTAATAAATGCCTGATTGGCTCCTTGAAGTGATGCTTCCCTCCGTGGTGTTCGGCGGGTTGTTCATTATGTGGGTGTTGATTCCGGCACCGGAGGGCGAGGGCGAGCCTGACTTCGCCAGCCGATTGCGCGACAGGTTCCGCAAATAATGTTTGCAACCGCCGATCGCAAACGGCTTCTCGTCGGCCTCCTGCTGCTGGTCATCATCATGGGGGCGTTCCTGGCGTTCAACCGCCTGCCCAAGATCGGCATTGTCGGCGAAGACCTCGATGCGGTCAGCTCGCCCGGACGCCAGTGCTTCCAGGGCTTCTGCATCGACCGTGACCCCGGGACCTCGTTCATCACCCGGTGGATCAAGTTTTCAATCTCTTACCTGCGGCTCGTCACCATTGGCATGACGTTTGCCTTCATTACAGCCGGGCTGGCAGAGGCGTTTTTGTTCTCGAAATCTGTGGGCAGGGGTTTGCCCACCGCCGGGGTATTCCGGCGGACGGTGCAAGGGGCCGCAGCTGGCGGAATGATGAATCTGTGTTCCGCATGCATCGTTCCCGTTTCGTCGGCCTTCCACAAGCGGGCCAGCATCGAAGGCGCAGTTGCAATGGTGCAGGGATCGACCACGCTGAATATCCCGGCGCTGGCGATGGTCTTCTTCGTTTTCAGCCCTGTCCTGGGGTTCAGTCGTCTGATCCTTGCAGTTATCGGGGCGTTGATTATCGGTCCGATCGTCGTTTTGAGCGTGCGACGCGAACGAACTCGGCCTGTCGAGATACCCGACATGTCTCAGGACCCCGCCGACCGCCTCGGTTGGAAACAGATCTTGCTCCCCGCGTTCAGACAGTGGGCCAAGTCAAGCATCGGATGGGCCATTCGTCTATCGCCAATCATGATCCTTGCCGGGTTCGCCAGTGGCCTGGTAATCCAGTGGCTGAGCCCGGAAGTGGTGGCGACTTATCTTGGCAACGATGTCCGTGGGGTGTTGATCGCGGCGACGTTTGGCCTGCTTATCAACGTCCCTCTACTGTTTGAGATTCCGCTGGTCGCCCTTTTGCTTTTGCTGGGCATGGGCACGGCACCCGCGGCCACACTTTTGTTTGCTGCGGCGGCGGGGGGGCCGGTAACTTTCTGGGGGCTCGCCAAATTGATGCCCCGCAAAGCCATTGCCACTTTTGCGACGGCAACATGGACGGTGGGGGCGGTCGGTGGGCTGCTCGTGTTACTTGGCGGCGCGTTTTTCTGGGAAGAGGCCGGGCTCAGAGACCGGGTGGCAAAGGCTTCGGAGAGGCGAACGGTCGAGGAGCTGTTCCTGGCCTCGGCAGATGACCCGGTTGACCGCGCCGATTACCCCGAGGTCTTCGACGGCACTCCCGCCAGTGACGAATTCGCCCCCTTCCAAAACATCGCACCGCAAATCGGAACAGATGCGCTGATCGAGAATCGCTATCCGGGCGTGGCGATCTTCGATTTCGACCGTGATGGCGACCTCGACTTCTATGTCACGTCGGCCGAGTCGAACGCCCTGTTCCAGATCACTCGCGGCGGCCCAAACAAGCTGTTCAGAAACGATGGTGACGGACTATTCACAGAGGTGGCGGCCTCGGCGGGCGTGGCTGCCGAAACACACAACTCCACCGCCGTCGCAGCCTGCGATTTCGATAACGACGGCTACCAGGACCTGTACGTCGGCGCGCAGGGGCGCATTGGCGACAACCTCGATTATCGGTCGGCGGCGCAAGACCCGGCGCTGGCCGCCGTGGTGCAGGACCGCCTGTTCCTCAACAACGGCGATGGAACATTCACCGATATCACCGCAACCGCTTTCGCCGAGCACGCAAACGTCCGCTCGGCCGCGAGCATTGCCTGTGGCGATGTGGACAACGACGGTTGGACCGACATCTATATCGGCAACAGGGCCGACCAGGACTTCGTCCGGTTCGACACGTCCCGCCACCACGGCCATTACAACACGTTCTTCCGCAACAACGGCCTGGACGAAAACGGCAACCTGACCTTCTCGGACCTCACATTAGAGGCCGGCCTGGTCTCGCCACCGATTCGGATGCGAGATCCCGATGGCAACCCGATCACGTTCCCGCGGCCGGGGGGCGAACCGATCGAGGGTTTCGACATTAGCGTTGTCGACGCGAACGGAAATGTCGTGGGCGACCCTGCCGGGCAAACATGGGCGACGATGTTCTTCGACCACGATTCCGACGGCGATCTCGATCTGTGGGTGGCCGACGACGGCGACCGCCTGAAGGTCTACCGCAACGACTCGACAGCCAACGGCATTTCGTTTACCAGCATTGAAGAACAGCTCGGCATCGACCAGATGGGTCAGTGGATGGGCTTTGCACTCGGAGACTACGACGGGGACGGGGACCTCGACGTGTTCGTCACCAACATGGGGTTCCAGCCGCTGGCCCGGCCCTGGACTGGCGTTCCTTCCCCCGACTGCGTCTATTACCACCCGTCGGAATCGGGCACCTGCTTTCATGCCCTGATCGAGAACCGGGTGAACGAAGGCGCCGACCCCAACCGCCGCGGCGCATTCGAAATCGTAACCGGAAGCACGAAAGTGGAAGCCAGTCGGGTCCTGCCGCCCATCTCGCTGACGGGTGATTTCGAAGCGGCTGACGACAGCCCTATTTCAGGTCTCGAGGCGTATGAGTTCGGGTTTGGAGCAGTCTTCTTCGACATGGACAACGATGCCGACCAGGACCTCTACTGGCTGGGTTCGCTGGCCGCCCGTGGAGAGGGTCCGAACGGCGATTTAGCGCCCGGGTTCGGTCGCATGCTGCAAAACACCGGCGACGGTGCGTTCAGGGACGTCACCGTTGAGTCGAGGATGGTCGATTCGCTGGCAGTGGACTACTCAGTGCTCGACCCCGACGACCCTGGCTTCAGCAAAAAAAGACAGCGGCTGGGTATCGAGTACCACGAGAACGGAAAAGGTGTTGCGGTCGGAGACCTGAACGGTGACGGGTCGATCGACGTGATCGTCACGAACAGCAACGGCGAGGCATTTGACGCAAATGGCAACCCGATAGTCGTCGGCGGACCGCTCTTCGTGTGGATGAATTCGGGTAACGACAACAACTGGGTCTCGTTCCGCCTGACCGGGCGCATGGCGATTGACGGGACAGGGTCGAACGCCGACGCGATCGGAGCGAAGGTCATCATCTCTCATGCAGGACCCGATGGCGGTTCATCCACCCAGATCAAGGAAGTCCTGGCATCATCGAGTTTCCTATCGATGAGTTCGACCGATGTTCATTTTGGGCTGGGGAGCGCGAACACGGTGAGCGTGATTATCGAATGGCCGAGCGGCGTCACGACGAATTTGACCGACCAGGACACGAACCAGCTGCACGAACTGATCGAACCGGCTAACTAAACGTTGGCCAGTGTGAGTCGCCGTCCTCAGTGCCGTCTCATTGCGGGGAGTAATACGAGGTGGCAATCGCCCGTATCAAAGAGCAACCTCGCGACTCGTCGTGGAGAGGCCCTGCCGTCATGCCTGTCATTCCGACCGGAGCGGAGGAATCTCAGGTTTTCAATGTCGACAGGATGTACCGGTCAGGTCAGCGTCAGATCTCTCCGCTCCGGTCGAGACGACAGGTGTTCGCTGACGGCTGTGGTGCCAGTTGCTAATTGCTACCGCCCTGATTTGTGTGTTGCGGTTTCGTCAGTATCGACAGCAGCAGACCCAGCAACGAAAACGCGGTCACCAGGATATATGCCAGTCGCCAGCCGCTCATAAACGAATCGCTGGCGGCCCGGTTGCCGGCAATTTCGCCCAGCGGAATATCGAAGCCGTCCGCCGCCATGACCCCAACCACCACGGCCGATGCGATCGCCTGGCCAGCCACGTTTCCCACGTTCCGGGTCAGGTTTGTCAATGCGCCAATAATGCCAAACGACTCGCGGGAAACCGATCCCATGATGATGCTGTTGTTGGGCACATTCCAGAGCCCCATTGCAAGGCCGTTCGCAAGTAAAACGACCATCACCACCCACATAGCTGTTTCGATCGTAAACATGATAAAAGCGACCGAAGTAACCACGAGGACCGAGAACCCGATGACCGCAAACAGACGTTCACCAAACC
>JADFLG010000150.1 GCA_022564545.1 Chloroflexota bacterium
TGCCATTTGCGCTGGTCAGCAGGGTACTCAGCTCGGCGTGGTACTCAGCCAGCTGAGCGTCGATAGCGTCAGTTAGACCGCCGGCGATCACAGCTTCTGCTGCATCTTTCAGTGCCTTAGGCTCTGCAAGTTCAGCGTCTTCATCAGCTTTGAGCTGATCGACGGCGTCGTGGTATGCAAGTTCCTCGGCCTCTTCAGCTGCAATCACCCCATCCAATTGAGGCTGCAAGATGGCGATCAGCGCTGCGGCATCATCACCACCAACTTCAGCCAGATCGTGGATCTGGTTATCCAGTGCGTCGGCTTCAGCTGACAGGCTGTTGGAGAGAGCTTCGAAATTGGCTTTAACGTCGGCTTCCAACTGATCGTACAAAGCTTTTATTTCATGGATCTGTACGTTCAAAGCATCGATTTCTGCGTCGTACGGCGCGAGTAGCGCTGCACGCTCGACATTAAGATCATCGATCAACTGCTCAAGTTCTGCGATCCGATCAGATGAGTCGCTGGGACTCTCTGTCGTGGCGTCTGTTTCAACGGCCGCCAGTGCATCCTTCAACGATGCGACTTCGGCGTCGCGACTTGCGATGTAACTCGCTTTCAGAGTTTCCAGTTCAGCGATTTGCGCGGCAATCGAATCTACATCGGAAGTGGACGATGCTCGCTCGCCTTCAAGTCGTTCAATCTCAGCGTAAATCTCGTAGATCGGATCCCAACCGAAGTCGTACAGGTTGTTTAGCTGTTCCTGGACAACGTTTGCCCGATCGTAGAGCCGATCTTCTTCTCCGCTGCCGTCATATTGCATAACGGAGATGAGATCCCATAGTCGTTGCAGCTCGGCATTAATCCGGTCTACCTCGATCTGGGAATCTATGTTCACCGAACCATGAGTGGCGTTAAGTTCATTGATCTCGTCCCATATGTCGTCTATTGGACGATAGCCAAACCTGTACAGGCGATCGAGTTCACGTTGCTTTTCGTAACGCAAGTCTTCAAGAGCCTGGTATCCAGGATCGGCACTTGAGCCGTTCCACAGGGTCTGCCAGGCAGCGTCAAGATCACGTTGCTCAACTTCGATGGTTCTGTGAGCTAGCTCAAGTTCTCGGTAGCGTGCATCGAATACGAGTTGCGCTTCCGATGCTTCGCCACCCGGCGCCCACACGTCGTTCTGGGCATCCCAGAGCGGACGGAGCAGGTCTTCTTCGAGCGTCTGTAGCTGATAGTGGAGATCTTCCAACTCAGTCTGACGCGGATTGATCTCGTATTCCCAGAGATCGCTCATCTCTTTTTCGAGGGGAGCAAGCTCCCGATCCTCGAATTCCCGGATTTCTCGCCCGTTGGCAATAGCGTTTCGGGCCCCTTCGGTCGCAAGAATTTCGCAGGCCGAGAGGAATGCCATCAGGAGCACCATTCCCAGGGTTGCAACTATTTTGAAAGATCCACTGCCGGATCGCTTGATAGTCATGTGACTTCCACCTGTGTTCGATGCCGTTACTGCGTGCATCATTTAATTCGCTGACTATCCCCACCTGTTCGGCCCTGTCGTGCGATTCTTCTAGCCTATGTTGCTACCCTCAACGATCGCTGAAAGTTTGCTGGGAATAGGCTGAGAATCGCGTTAGCATCATCCTCAGTGATAAAGGCCACGGCGCCAGAGTGCGGCTGAGCGCCCCGTATGGAAGCGATCACGTTTTTGTGAGGTCTGGTCATGGCGGCAGCCTCCGGGATTCGAACCCACGACCTGCGGATTAAAAGTCCGGTGTTCCAGGCGCCGACGATCGGCATATTGATTTGACCTTGCGAAAAATCGCGTCAACAACTACGCCGATTGCACGAGCCACGGATAAGGGCAGTCCGCCAACCGTCGTACCCGTGGTAAACGCAGCCATTGTTGCGACAATTGTTACTTGCCGATCATCAGGATGGCGCTCACGACATGTTGGCACAGCGCCGGTCACCAGGATGAAGAGTCGCCACCTGCCACCCAGTGGCTCAACAGAAAAGGCCCTGCCCTCAAAGTGTTGAGAGGGCAGGGCCTTTCCTTGTGTTTCCGGGGGAGTCGGGGGACAGTCGAACTCCGCCGGATTGAGAGCACATTCGTTTGAAGTTGCCTGAAAGCCTGAATACCGGGTAAAGGCGATGGGAGGTTCGAAAAGCTCTTGGATGTGATCTCGTCAGGTCCGTGTCAACTCAAACCGGTCAGCCAGAGTTCTACCTGTTACCCCGTTATCTCCACCGTCGTTGCGCCGTGAGAGAGCGTCCCGGGTTCATCGGCGACCGTGAACACGATTTCGCGCTTCTTCGGAGGGTTGGATATCGAGAGAGAAGGCCGATTCCACCAACAATGAAATTCCAAACATACAGGGCGAACATTTCGTTGCCGAAATCGACGGCGTTACTGATTGTGTGGCTGGTCGTGTTGATCGCGACCGCGTCATGTGATTCGACAGAAAACGGGGAATCGATCGAAACTGTCAGCGAGAGTACGGCCGGTCGGGCCACGCCGGACGTTTCAGTATCAGGCCCGCCAGATTCAGACTGGAACTGGCAGTTGACGGGCCAGTTGGACACCTCTGTTGATGCAGAGGTGTGGGATGTTGATCTGTTCGAAACCGCACCGGAAGATATAAGGCAACTTCACCGGGACGGCAGGTACGTGGTCTGTTACTTCTCGGCGGGGACAATCGAAAATTGGCGACCGGACGTCAATGATGTTGACGAGTCGACGATTGGCCTGCCGCTGGATGACTGGGAAGGCGAGCGTTGGCTGGATATTCGGGCTGCATCGGTGTTGGAACTTGTGAAATCGCGGCTCCGGCTGGCCGAACAGGCAGGCTGCGACGCCGTCGAGCCGGACAATGTCGACGGTTACAGCAATGAGACCGGATTTTCACTGTCGCAATCGGACCAGGTCCGGTTCAACACGGAAATCGCGCGGGCGGCGCACGAGCAGGGGCTGGCCGTGGGCTTGAAGAACGCCTTTGATCTGATAAACACGCTGTCGAGCGTGTTCGACTTCGCCGTGACCGAGCAGTGCCACGAGTACGACGAATGTGAGTTGACAAACCCCTTCACGAAAGGCGGAAAACCCGTCTTCAACGCTGAATATCCGGTCGACCGCGCAGTCGGCTCGACACTTCGGGACGAATACTGTGCCGAGGCTGACCGGCTCGGCATACACACGCTGATCCTGCCTCTCGAACTGGACGGGTCCTGGCGGATCAGCTGCGGGTAGTCAAAGTCCTCTGCCCGGGGAGAGGACTCAGGTGAGGGGGATTCTTTCAAGCTCGTCAACACCGGCCATACCGTCACCGCGTTCATCTCGGCAACCGCAGAGGGGTCTGACTTCGCCGTGCCAACACCGACCCGATAATCGTTCCCATGTCTCCGGCCCGTCTTTCCTGCAAACTCCAACCCGGATGTATGCTGGGCGTCACACTGCGCCGCTTGCTCACGCCGGTCTTCCGGTCGCTCACGCCGGTTTTCTCCGGTTGCTCACGCCGGGTTTTCCCGGCACCCCCCTTGCCAGCAGTGCCACGGATTGATAGAACCCTTATCGCGATGCGATTTAACAGGTAACTGGAGACACTGATGGCCGATTCGGAACTTTATGCACCCTCGGAGTCGTTCCGCAAAAACGCCTATTTCAAGAGCGTCGAGGAATACAGGACCGAGTACGACCGCTCGATTTCCGACCCGGATGCGTTCTGGGCCGAAAAAGCAGCCGAGTACCACTGGTTCAAAAAGTGGGACAGGGTAAGCGAGTTCAATTTCGACCTGAACAAGGGGCCGATATCGATCAAGTGGTTCGATGGCGGCCAGACAAACATCTCCTACAACTGCCTCGACCGTCACCTCGACAGCAGGGGCGAACAGATCGCAATCATCTGGGAGGGCAACGAACCGGGCGAAGACCGCACCATCACCTACCGCGATCTTCACAAAGAGGTCTGTAAGTTCGCAAATGTTCTCAAATCGCGTGGTGTCAAAAAGGGCGACAGGGTCTCCATCTACCTGCCCATGATCCCCGAGCTGGCGATCTCCATGCTCGCCTGCGCCCGCATCGGGGCCATCCATTCGATAGTGTTCGGCGGCTTCTCGGCCGACGCACTTGCCGACCGGATCGCCGATGCGACCTGCACCGTGCTGATTACCTGCAACGGCACGCACCGGGGCGACCGGCTGGTCCCGATGAAGCCGGTTGCCGATGCAGCAATGACCTCGGCGGAGGCGCAAATGGGCGTCCCTGTCGAGACCTGCATCGTGGTCGAGCGCATTGCGGGTAGCAAAGGCATCGAGTTGGAAATGAAAGATGGCCGCGACCTCTGGTGGGACGACGTTATGTCGGATGCCAGCACGGAATCTGAATGCGAGGTGATGGAATCGGAGGACCCCCTCTTCATCCTCTACACCTCGGGCTCCACGGGCAAGCCGAAGGGTGTTCAGCACACCACCGGCGGCTACATGGTCTACGTGTCCCAGTCGCACAAATACATCTTCGACTACCACGATGGCGACATCTTCTTCTGCACCGCCGACATCGGCTGGGTCACAGGCCATTCCTACATCGTCTACGGTCCGCTCGCCAACGGTGCGACCACGCTCATGTTCGAAGGCATCCCCACGTACCCGGAACCCGACCGGTTCTGGCAGATCGTCGAGAAGTGGAACGTGAACCAGTTCTACACCGCGCCAACGGCAATCAGGGCGATTGCACGGCTTGGCGACGAGTGGCCCGGCAAGTACGAAATGAAGACACTGAAACTCCTTGGAACGGTTGGCGAGCCGATCAACCCGGAGGCGTGGCGCTGGTACAACACACATGTCGGCAAGGAACGGTGTCCGATTGTCGATACGTGGTGGCAAACGGAGACCGGCGGTATTTTGATTACTCCCCTGCCGGGCGCTATCCCAACCAAGCCGGGGGCGGCGACGGTGCCGTTCTTCGGGATAGAACCCGCAATTCTCGATCCTGAGAACGGCAGGGAGCTTGAAGGAAACGGGGTTTCCGGCGTGCTCGCGCTTAAAACGTCGTGGCCGGGGCAAATGCGGACCATTTACGGCGACCACAAACGCTTCGAAGAGACCTACTTCGATCCGTACAGGGGCTACTACTTCACCGGCGACGGCTCGAGCCGTGACGAGGACGGCTACTACTGGGTGACGGGGCGCGTCGACGACGTGATCAACGTGTCGGGTCACCGCATGGGCACGGCAGAGGTCGAGAGCGCCCTGGTGCTGCATTCGACCGTGGCCGAGGCGGCGGTGGTCGGCTATCCGCACGAGATCAAGGGCCAGGGCATCTACGCATATGTGACCCTGAACCTGGGCGAGGAATACACGGACGAACTGAAAGATATTCTTCGCAAGCAGGTGCGGACCGTGATCGGCCCAATCGCCACGCCGGACGTGATCCACTGGGCCCCGGCGCTGCCCAAGACCCGCTCGGGCAAGATCATGCGCCGAATCCTGCGAAAAATAGCCACCAACGAAATCGACACCATCGGCGACACATCAACCCTCGCCGAACCAGAAGTAGTAGACAGCCTCATAGCCAGCAAGGGCGAGTAAGGGCCTGCTCTGGCGTGCCCCGCGGAGCCTGCGCTGCGCGATTTGCTCACGCCAGTCATCTGGCTAGTCCCGATTGGATCGGGACGCCCGGAGCCAAAAGAGAGGGTTAGGGTGCGGGTGAAGCCCGCCAACGGCCCTGACGTGCGTGCATTTCGCGCGACGGGATTCAGCGTCCGATGAATCGGTGGGAATTGCCAAAACCCTGATTCGCCTCATCTGCCAAAATACCGGTGACGAATTCTAAACCTCCAAATATTGCCTGATCGTTCGACAACGTAGTGTGGTGGATTTTCCTCATTTGTGTGATCGGGGATTTTGGTGCCGTCGGGTAGCGTCACCCCGACAAGCCTATCTGCCGCGTTCAGTTGCTTGGGTGTGAGTGCATCCGCGCCTTTGAAATCTGCACCTGTGAGGTCGGCGGCTTTGAAAGTTGCTTTTTCAAAAGTAGCATTGCAGAGCACACAATTTTCAAGGACGGCTTTATCGAAGTTCACTTCATCCAGCTTGGCCCAACTGAAATCCACGTCCACTAGATAGGCAGCCTCCAGATTCGCACCGCTGAGCGACGCTTCGTTGAATCTGGTGTGCTCCATGTAGGCAAGACGCAAATCAGCGTTGTCCAAAAGTACAGAACCCAAGTTTAAGCGCCGCAAGTTGGCACGTGATCAATTTAC
>JADFLG010000036.1 GCA_022564545.1 Chloroflexota bacterium
CGAGTCCAGCCGCGACGTCGGTGGCCATTTCGAAATATTTCAGCGCACGATCGTGATCGCCGGCTTCCGAGAAGTGATATCCGAGCCGGTGAGCGTTGGTTTCAAGGTCTCCCTGGAAGACTGATTCCATTGCTTCCGCCACCTGGAGATGAAGTTCGCGACGACGGCGCCGGAGTATTGAGCTGTAGGCGGCATCGCGCGCTAATTCGTGTTTGAAGATGTATTGAAGTTCAGGTTGGCGCATCTGTTCCTGGATCAACTCCTGGTTCTCCAGCACCGTCAGTTGCCTGTCGAGTTCCAGGGTGGAATCTGAAATTTTGCCGAGAATGCTGTGGTAGAACGCACGTCCGATAACCGACGCGAGCTGAAGTGTGTCCTTTGCCTCGCCGGTGAGGCGGTCCATGCGCGCCATTAGAAGCGACTGAAGCGAATCCGGAATCGTGGCATTTGCGATGTCACTGGTTTCGTCCCACTCCAATCCGTCGGTTGTCTGGCGGACCATCCCCTGATCGACAAACCACCTGATGACCTCTTCGACGAAGTAAGGATTGCCTTCGGCCTTCTGCAGTACAAGGTTTCTCGCTTCGGCCGGAAAATCTCGGATGTGGAGCAATTCTGTGATCAGTTCGTTTGTGTGATCAACGCCAAGCGGTTCGAGCACAATTTCTGTGTAACGTTCGGGGAGTTTGCTGCGGGCGGCTTCGCGGAACCGTTGAGCAGGCGATTGCGGGTCGGGCCGGAAGGCGCAGAGAATCATCACCGGAATGTCGCCTACGAAATCCAGCAAGTGAATGATCAATTCCATCGAAGCATCATCCGACCATTGGAGATCGTCAAATACGATGATCGACGGGCCGGTTCGGGATTCGGAGATGAAAGCCGGCGCGACGAATTCAAATAGATCACGCTTTATCGCTTCGGGCGGATGGTCCGGTGCGTCGTGCAGGATCTTCGCGGCGATAATCTTCTCGACGGCGACACTGCAGAGAGAAATTTCTTCTTCTGAACCGCCCAACGCTCGCAGTATCCCGTCAACCTTGCTGTGGATGACCTCGGGAGAGTCGGTCAGTTCGACGTTAAACGTCCGCCGCGCCATGTTCTGGAACAGCGAGTAAGGGCGGCCCATATCGTAGGGAATGCCCTGGGCGATATCCCAGGTGCTTTCGGGCGACGTTTTCAACCACTCGTTTTGCAGTTCGTCCAACAGTCGACTTTTGCCCAGGCCCGCCTCGCCAATGATGGAAACCACCTGACCGTTTCCGCTCTTGATCAACCCTGTTAAGCCGACAAGCTGATTGAACTCTTTATCCCGGCCGATGAGCGGAGCGATCAGACCGCGCGGTCGTTCGGTCCGCAGCCGGGTGCTGATGACCCGGAAAACATCAATCGGGTCAGACTTCCCTTTGATTTCGATTCCGCCGAGTGGATCGAGATCAAATGCCCCCTCGACAAGTCGCTGGGTATCGGCTGAAATCTGTACGGTTCCCGGCTGGGCGGTTTGCTCCATCCTCGCGGCAACGTTCACCGCGTCTCCCATTGCCGTGTACTCGGTAACGGCCGAGGAACCAACGTCCCCGACGACCACCAACCCGGTGTTGACTCCGATTCGCAGGTTGAAATCTTTGTCGAAGTCCAGGCGGACGCTTTCCCGGAGCTCATCGATCCCAACCAGGATTTCGAGGCCGGCGCGTACCGCCCTTTCCGGGTCGTCTTCGTGGCTGACAGGAGCGCCAAAGAAGGCCATTAGTCCATCGCCAGTGAACTTCCCGACGGTTCCTTCGTATCGCAGGACGGGAGCCGTCATGTGCTCGAAGGCTTCATTCATGATTTCGACCCACTCTTCGGGATCGAACTGCTCGGCGAGTGAAGTCGAATTCACCACGTCACAGAACAGCAGGGTTAGAATCCGGCGTTCTCCGCGACCTGAACGGGCGGGGCG
Organism: Chloroflexota bacterium; assembly: GCA_022564545.1. Taxonomy (GTDB): domain Bacteria; phylum Chloroflexota; class Dehalococcoidia; order Lucifugimonadales; family Lucifugimonadaceae; genus Lucifugimonas. Next base: position 1,940 of record JADFLG010000036.1, read on the forward strand.
ATGGGTGCGGGTAGGTCCGGCAGACGGCCGTACATCTTCCATGTTTCATTTCACCTGACTGGAACCTGTGCCGGGGTTTACTGGCTATGCTCGACCGAATCCGTTCGATGTCGGTCTGGCCGGGTCGATGCATCTTATCAATTCTTGCCAGACGCTCATTTCCCGGGAAGTGTCAGATGGAATTCCGCTTGCGTGAGCAATATATCCAGTTGGGGCAAGTGAAGGCGGATCCGTCAGAGTTCGGGGCATTAACTTCTTCCGGGGCAATTTTTCCACCGGCGAAATCCAGAGTGTCTCAAACCTGCGTGGCACAATTTCACGTACACCATGATTGTGCGCACAGCATTGGCCGGTTCAATCGGGGAGCACAGCGGTGGAGCGCGTTGTTCTTTAGAGGTCTCCCGATCGCATCGGGACGCAGGCTCCACCAACCGTGCATATTCCAGCTCAAGACCGGTGTTTCGGCACCGGTTTTGCGCGTTTGCTAAAGCGCGGAGGGGGCTCCGACAGGTTTTGCTGCAGCCCCGCAGGTTCCCGCAAGTGGTCGGCCAGTATTTGGCGATGGGTCCGAGCGTGACCTGTGCGATCCGATCATTGGGGCGATGCGGCAAGAACAGGGGTTGGACCTCCGTTTCGACCGGTGCTGGCCGGGCCGGTGTATTCGTCGGTTTCCAGAGGCGAAATTACGTGGTTAGAGGCAGGGATGTTTTTGGTTCTCTTGTCATTGCCGCGTCGTACCGATCGGCCGCGTTCTGAACAACCAGATCGACATCCTGTTCCAGCACGTATCCATCGTGTGCCAGGTTTTCGGTGTCGCGCCTCACAAGTTCGATATATTCCGCACGGCTCCGGTATCGCTCTTCGATCGCGGGCCGCGGATCGCCTGCGGCCTCGCGTTCGGCTCGCGTGATTGAGAACCAGCGAGAAAAGCCCTGCATTGGTATTTGCTGGTCGGGTGAACCGGTTTCGGGGTCGCGAACGTTCCAGCCCGTGTGGGAGGCGACGGGTCGGGTGAGATCCGGGAGCCGAATCCCGGCCACCTCGTTGCCATCCTGATCGACCGCGGAAACCAGGCAGGCATAAGTGGTGCCTTCGACGGATGGATATTCACCAACCCCCTCACCTGCGCGAGCACCAAGATCGACTGTTTTTATTACCCAGAGTTTTGATCTGTCGGGCGTGACCTGATCGGGGAACCGATCAAAGATATCGAGCACGCCATCCCGGGTGACGGCGGTCTCATCCTCGATTCGAGGATGAATGCTGGGCGGTGGTCCGGTCCCGTCGGATATCCACTTTTCCAGGTTTACCAGTGCGGCCCTCAGAAGAGGTGAATAGTCGACCACGTTGTAGGCATACCGCCCGAGCGCACCTTCGGCAGCGCCTTCCCGGCTCTGCGGGAGCAAGCCTGCTCCATGTTGCGTGCCGGCGAAATGGTACACACGCACGTCAGCGTCAATGTCGATATCTCCCCTTCCCTCCGGGTCCGTATGCAGCAAAGAGCAGTCGCCTCGCCAGTATTCGGCGGAACTGTTGGTGTAGATGACCTTCGGGACGGCGTCCTTTTCCCTGAGCCGCTTGAGGAGACCGTCAGCGCGCTCCGTAAAGGGATCTGGCAGTTCCGTGTCGGCGAACGGGAACAGATGTCCGAAGCTGGGGTAAGACTGGTTGGACGGCTGGGCATACCGGTGATTGAACGCGCCCATTCTTGCCCCTGCGACGTGCGGCAGCAGCCCATCGAATACTTTCCTGCCTTGCTCGTCGATGTTCAGCCCCAGGTATAAGAAGTGCCGGAGCATCCTGCCGGTCTGTGAGACGCCGTAGCCGATCGCATGATCGATCCTTCCGACTTCGGGCATCAGCGTCGATGAGTCGTACTTCAGGAAGGACGCGACGTCTCTCAAAGCCAACAGTCCGCTGCCAGCGATTGGCGAATCCTTGGTCGAGTAGACGAGCTGGTAGTACTTACCGGGTTGAAATCCGCCCTCGAGGTGGATGTGTTTGTCGCTCGGCTCGACTCCGTTGGCGGTCTTCCTGGCGAACCTCCACTTTGATCGGGGGACTAACGTGTCCTCCCCATCTTCGAAATCCCTGACGTAGAGGACCGCCGCTGGATCGTCGAGGTCGGCGGCCCTGAGCGGCCTGTGGACGCGGTCGGCGAGCAGCCAGGTTGACTCCTGCTGGTTGGGTCTGATTTCGACGACGTTGCGGCCGGGGTCTGACTCTCCCGACAGATCGGCAATCGGAGGATTGAGTCCCATCAAAACGTCATCGGGGTACACGTCCCATTGCCACCCGATGGATGCGACCGTAAGGCCGCGCTCGAACAGGAAGCCGTCTCCAGGGGCGGAGCTGGCCGCGGCCTCTTTACCGCTGCGGTTGAGAGTGTCGACCACGCGCCTCCGTCCCCTGTTCGGAAGTTCGACGAGCAACCGATGGGCTCCCCGGTCAGGATTGACCGGCATTACTACTGAGAAATCGGCGGTGAAGTGCACGCGGCCATCGTCGTCTCGTGGGGCGCGGTCCAGGTCAACAATGCCCCGGTTGGCTTCAGCAGATGGCTCGACTGCGAACGTTAGAACGGCGTCGATCTGTTCGTAAGGACCGGTATTGCCAAACTCGCGGCCGTTGGCGTACGGAAAACGGCGGATCAGGTTCAAGTCGATGACGGCCATCAATAACCTCCACGCGGGGGTGGATTGCTGAGACAGGTTTGCTTACGCGAGCAGCTACCAGGACCTGGTTGCCGGGGCACAGTTTACTGCCGGCATGACAGGGAATCTCGTTTTCGCGAAGCCATAGCCGCAGCCGAGGCCCGTCGTTTGATGTCGTTCGTCAGCGTTGACGGGCCAACCCTGGTGGGTTCCACTGGGGTATATTCGCTTTGGCATTGGACTTACAGCGCTGAAAGGCCGAGAAAAATGGTCGTCACACGTACCGGGTCGCACAGGCCGCCTGTAATGGGCACGACGCACGCCGTTTCTACCGGGCACTACCTGGCTTCTGCCGCCGGAATGCGGGTTCTCGAGAGCGGGGGCAACGCTATCGACGCCGGGGTCGCAGCCGGCATATGTCTGAACGTATTGCTGCCGGAGATGTGCGGTTTCGGCGGGGTTGCACCGATCATGGTTTACCTGGCTGACGAAGACCGTGTTGTTTCACTCAACGGCGTTGGCACCTGGCCGAGAGCAGCGAGTGTTGACTACTTCATGGACGTTCACAACGGAGAGATCCCGCCTGGAGTTTCACGCATTGTTGTGCCTGCTGCAGCCGGTGACTGGCTTACGGCCCTGGAGATGTGGGGGACGAAGAGTTTTGCAGAGGTCGTAGAACCGGCACTGGGGCTCGCTCGCGACGGGTTTGCTCTCCATTTCACGGGTGCCGAGGGGATGTCGAGTCTCGTCGACGCGGTAAGCGACTGGCCATCGTCGATGAGTACGTTTGCGCCGGAGGGCAGGCCGCTGAGATTCGGTGAGCGGATGGTCCAGGCCGATCTCGCCAGTACGTTTGAAAGGTTGATCGCGGCAGAAAAATCGAAATCGCCGGTTAGTCGCGAGGCCGGAATCCGCGCTGCACGGGAGGAGTTTTACAGGGGCGGTATTGGCGAGCAGATTACGCAGTTCGTTCAGGGCGAAGGCGGACTGCTGGACCTCGATGATCTTGGAAATTTTGAGGTCGAAGTCGAAGAGACGGTTACGGCCAGCTTCGGTGAGCACGAGATCTACGCCAGCGGTCCGTGGTGCCAGGGGCCAGTACTGGCGGAGACACTTCAGATTCTTCAGCCAGACGACTTCCGTTCGCTGGAACATAACTCGGTCGAGTACGTCCACATGGTCACCGAGGCACTGAAGCTCGGGTTTGCCGACCGGGATGCTTTTATCGGCGACCCGAAGTTTGCAGATGTGCCCATCGCCGGACTGACATCGCCCGAGTTCGCGGCGAGCCGGCGGGCACAGATGGATCCGAACCGCGCCACGCCTGAAATGCCTGACTTCGGAGACCCATGGAGATTCGAAAACCGTACGCCGCCCGAGAGCTGGCGGTATGTGACTCCGTCTGCCATACCCGTTGCGGCAGAATTCGACACGTCTTATGCGAGCGCAGTCGACCGGTGGGGCAATGCGTTCTCGGCGACTCCGAGCGACGGTGCGGGCGGCTCGCCAATCGTCCCGGGGCTGGGCTTTGTGCCGTCAAACCGGGGCGCACAGAGCTGGCTTGACGAGCGGCACCCGTCTTCCGTGGAAGGCGGGAAGAGGCCCCGGCTTACCCCGAATCCGGCGATCGTATTCCGGGACGGCAAGCTGATGATGCCGTTCGGGACTCCCGGCGGAGACGCACAACCGCAGTCGATGACGCAGGTGTTCCTCAACATGGCGGTGTACGGGATGAACGTGCAGGCCGCAGTCGAGGCGCCGAGATTCCAGTCGAAGAGCTTTCCAAATTCCTTCTACCCCCACAGCTACCGCCCCGGCGTGCTCCAGTTGGAGGGTGCGTTCGATCCTGGCATCGGCGAGGGGTTGTCGCGATTGGGTCACGAGATCGAATGGCTCCAGACCTACGATGCAGGGATGGGGGCAGTGTGCGGGATCGAGGTGGATTCGCGCGCTGGCACGCTATCGGCCGGCGCGGACATGCGGCGTGAAAGTTACGCGATCGGGCGGTAATCGGTCTGGGGCGTCGGTTCGTCCGGGAGAGCTTCCCGATTTCATCGAGACGAAGGCTCTACCAAATCGACAATTCCCGGCACAACGTCGGTGTTTTGACGCCGGCGTTTTTCTTTAAGTGTTTGTGACATTGCGTTGCCAGGCAACACAATAGTCGTGGCCCGATCATGACAGGGCTTCAGCCGGTCGCAGAGCCGGGATCATGTGTGGAAACACGGACAGGGCAGGTCAGATGGCTCCAGAAATGCGTCGTTCCGGTCACCGATTGGCGATAACTTTCGGATGGACGCCTACCTGGGTACGACGTGGCCGTTGCCGCGCATTTTGAAGGTTCCGTCTTCTTTCATTCCGGCGAAGCTCCATTTGCCTGCGCCCACGGGCCACTCGGCGACCCCGCACCGGCCTGCCCACTCGGAATACATGGCGGCCATGCGTTGCACCCGGCCGGTTTCGGATTCGGCAAGATCGTGCAGTTCCGTCCTGTCGACCGACATGTCGTAGAGCTCCCAGTTGGATCCAAACTCCTTCACCAGTTTCCACTGGCCAATCCTGACTGCGCCGTTTCCTTCGTGCTCCCAGAAGATTGTTTTCTGTCGTGACCACGAGCCGCCTGTCAGTAATGGAAGGAAACTTTCGCCCTCGATGGGAGTGATTTCGTTGCCGTTGTATTCGGTCGGGTAGGGTGCGCTGGCGGCGTCGATACAGGTGGCGTTGATATCGATCAGCTGGGCAGGCTCATGGCTGATCGTCCCGGGTTCGATTTGTCCCGGCCATGAAGCGATAAACGGCGTAGAAATACCACCTTCGTGTACCCAGCGCTTGAACCGCCTGAACGGGGCGTTGCTCACGTTCGCCCACTGGGTGTCGTAGCTCGAAAACGTATCGGCGGGACCGGGTGTTATTTCCGGAAGGTTTCCGATCCTCACGGGTCGGCCATCCTGCGTTGTCTTCCTGACGACTGCGCGGTCAGGGGTGCCGGTGTCTTCGCAGAGAAACTCGGCGCAACCGCCGTTGTCAGAGAGGAACAGCACGAGTGTGTCCCGTTCGATTCCCCGGGATTTGAGTGCGTCGAGAATCTTGCCGATACCCTGGTCCATCCTGTCGACCTGGGCTGCGTAGACCGACATTCTCACGGCCTCCCACGCCCGGTGTTCGGCATCGTCCCAGTCGGGAACCGATTCGTCCCGTGGCGAGATGTCCCAGCTTGAACTCAGGATGCCCAGCCCCTTCAGTTGTTCGTGACGGGTGGTCCTTGTTGCGTCCCATCCGGCGCGGTACTTGCCCTCGTATTTCGCGATGTCCTCTTCCAGCGCCTGGAGCGGCCAGTGTGGAGCGGTGTAGGCGACGTGAAGGAAGAATGGGCGCGCGTCATCGGCGCTTTCTTCCACCATCTTGACGGCATTGTCGCTGATCAGGTCGGTGAGATAAAAAGGCTCGTCGTTTGCGATGTACCGGTCATCGTAGATCAGGCGCGGGTTGAAAAAGTAGTCTCCTCCACCGCCTTCGAAACCGAAAACTCGCTCGAAACCTCTTTGAACCTGTGGAGGTGTGTCGTCGTTTCCGGGTCGAGACCCGCAGTGCCATTTCCCCGATATGCAGGTCCTGTAGCCGGACTCGCCGAGTACCTCGGCAATGGTGACGCACTGGTCGTTCAGGTAGCCCTGGTATCCGGGCGCTCCGGGTATTGGTGTGACCATGTGGCCGATACCGGTCTGGTGCGGGTTCAGACCTGTGAGAAGAGCTGCTCGCGAGGGACAACATCGCGCCATGTTGTACATCTGAGAAAACCGCAGCCCACCGGCGGCCAGACGGTCGAGGTTGGGAGTTTTTATTTCTCCGCCGTAGCTGCCGATGTCGGAGAAGCCCATGTCATCGGCGAGTATCAGGATGATGTTGGGCCTGGTTGACTGGTGGGGTGTGTCGGGCACTTATACCTTCTTTTTGGCCTTCGGACTTTGGTCTCTGACTTTTGGCTCGCGGAGTCTGGGGAGTATAGACCCGCCACGTGCCAGACCGGACGACACAGAATTTTTTTGTCCGTTGGTGGGTTTATTCGGGACGTTCGGCGCTGGAGGGCGGCATTGATAGTTCACCCGCCCGGGAAGCCATCGAAAGAAGCTGAAAGAATGGGGCTATGGTCGTTAACTGATAGGGTGCAGGAAACACAGGAGGTCTGTCGATGTTGTTCATCCTCCTCGCAAGGCTGACCGACGACGGCCTGCAGGAATACCAGAAAAATCCCGATGCCTTCGCTGAGGCCTGCAGTTCCGTCGATGTGCCAGGAACGCAGCTCCTTGCCCGGTATGCGACGCTCGGACAATACGATTTCGTCGTGCTGGTCGAAGCTGACGGTGCTAAACAGATGTCGCAACTGTCCGTCGTTCTGGGTGCAAAAGCGCATGTCCACATCGAGTCGATGCAGGCGACGGCCGCGCAGTTGTTGGCCGAGCGTCCGGAGGAATTGGTCAGAGGCGAAGAAGCCGGGATTTCAGGCTAGTCCAGGCGCGGTTTACGGCCTGCACGCGTCCGGTGACCCACCGGGCTGCGTATTGCAGCTTTGCGCGTCGGTGGCGGTGGGCGCTGAGGTTGCGCGCATAAGCTTGCGGACTACCGCGCACCGGTGTCAGTGTGCAATTTGAAGCGACGAAAGTCCCTGTCGCTTAAAACTAAATCCCCCGAGTTGCGTTATCTTGAGCTTTCCAATCTCCGGGAGAGAGCAAATGGCAAGTAGCAACTCAAGAGTGGCAAATTTGGCTCGCAAATCCATGGCTCCCATGGACGACCTGTTCCACGAGTCCTTGCTGATGCTAATCGGCATCGTCGGTGTAATCGCATTTGGCATCAGTACTGGAACGATAAACCAGTTTTATTCCGACCTGACCGATTTCACCACGGGAGGGGTATCGTGGACTGAAATCATGCAGCTAAATCCGTGGATATGGCCCATCGGGACAGTGTTGCTGATCTACTTCACAGCCTCAATAGCCAGGCTCACTCGGCGTTCACCCCGTACCGCCAGACTGTGGATTTCTGCAATTGCGCTTGCCCTCGGTTTTGTAGGAGGACATGTCTACTGGACGTCACCTGGACTGTAAAGGTGAGTGGCGTACGTGAGTCCTGAGCGGGCGTTTTGGATTGCCGGCACGCCATCAATCCAGTTGACGGACTGGCAACTTCAATGCTCTTCGGTTCTTTCGGTGCCTGTTCCATACGGGCGTTTGTAGTTTGTGAGCAGCCGATGCGACGTGCTTCATCGGCTACTTATCCAGAGTCCCCGCAGACCGCGCGCACAGTGCAAGAGGGCATTTGATGATAGGCGTGGCGAAGTTGCAGCGATTTCGGTGGATGGGCTGGTATGCCGGGAGACAGATTTGATCGTATTCTACGATGCCGGATGCGTTGTGTGACGTGCTTTTGCCCGTTGGGTGCAGCGGAATGACCGGCACGGAAAAACCAGGTTCCTTCCGAACGACCCCGCGTCGGTGAGGGAAGCTTCGGAACACGTTGATCCGGCTGTCGCTGCCAGGACAATCGTCGCGGTGGATGACCAGGGCCGCGTTACTCAGGGTGCCCAGGCCATCTTTGCTATCGTTGCGGACACTGGCGGGATAGTGGGACTCGTATCTCGATTACTGAAGTATCGATTCGTCAGCTTATTGTTAGAACCCGGCTATCGTCTATTCGCCCGGCACCGGGGTCGGTTTGCCGTGTTTTTCCGGAACTCCGGTTAGATTCGGCAGAAAGTCAATCGCCGGCCACCACCAACCCTGATTGGCGCCCCATTGTCGTCAGCGACGGAAAAAACAACCGGAAAAAGGCCCGGTCGCGTGATCAGGTCATACGGCGGGTGACGATTGAGCTTTTGGAATGGTGCCGAGGTACCGACTCGAATTGGCGGCACATGTATTTTCGGTCCATTAATAACGCTGTACTGGCGTGCGCTTTTGAGTGCTGTTCAGTTCACATCACCCCCGGTTCGGTTCCTTGCAGTGCTGCCTGTTCCGTATAGATTTGTGTAGTTTGTGGGCAGGTGATTCACTGTCCTGTCAGACACCCACGGGTTCTCTCGCCCCCCAACTCCGCCATGCCAGGCAACAGGTAGTACAGGCTCTTTGCTGATGGTGATCTGTTCCAGCGGGAGCGGCGTTTGGCGGGTTGAGTGCCGTCCGGGGCGAATCGCGGTAGTAAGATGGCCCACATCTTGTGGCGGTTAGGCAAATGGGGGTTAGAGACGGTCTTGCAGAGGTTGTTTGCGGATTGCGGGGAAGCGAGCGGAAGTGGCGCGCGTCTCTTCCTGTCGGCAAGGGCGGTGTGGGCCGGCTCGGTGTGTCATCTTGACTTGGACACTGATTGCCACGTCGTCGAACCCGTTCGACCCTTCGACAAGCTCAGGGCCAGGCAGGCTCAGGGCATGCTCCCCGCAATGACAAATATTTACTTTCGCCCCCTCACCGGTCTCCAAAACAACGGCGTTATCGTGACAACCGCGGTTGACCAGTCGGTCGTCCGGGCTTTTGGCGCAGCATCCAAAGGAAGCGATATCCATGAAGATTGAGATGTTTCATTTGTGCCCGTATCGCGACCTGCCGGAGGACTTCCGGGAGAAGTACCGTAGCGTGTGGGTGGATGTGCCCAGGCACCTGTTCGACGGCGAGATCGCGGCCCGCACGTACAACCAGACGCTCGACGAGCTGAAATACGCCGCGGAAATGGGGTACGACGGCATCTGCGTGAACGAGCACCACCAGAACGCGTACGGCCTCATGCCCTCGCCCAACATCATGGCCGCCATCATGTCACGGGAGACCGAGGACGTGGCGATAATCGTGATGGGCAACTCGATCGCCCTGTACGACCCGCCGATCCGCGTTGCGGAAGAGTTCGCCATGCTTGACTGCATCAGCGGAGGCCGGCTTGTGGCAGGGTTCCCGGTCGGCTCGGCAATGGACACCGCATTCGGCTACGGCGCCAATCCGGCCACGCTCAGGGAGAAGTATGCCGAGGCGGAAGAGTTGATCCTGCGAGCGTGGGAAGAGGATGAGGTCTTCTCGTTTGACGGTAAATACACCCAGTTGCGATACGTCAACCTGTGGCCGCGCCCGCTGCAGAAGCCCCGCCCGCCGATCTGGGTGCCGGGTGCGGGATCGATTGAGACATGGAACAACTGCATCGAGAAGGGGCACCTTTACGCCTATCTTTCCTACAGCGGTTTCAAACGCGGCAAGCAGGTGATGGACGGTTTCTGGAAGGTCGCCCGCGCCGCGGGCGTCGACAACCCGTATCATGCCGGGTTCCTGCAGCTTGTTTGCGTTGCCGACAACGAGCAGGAATTGCACGACAAATACGCCGCACACACGGAATACTTCTTCAACAAGATGCTCCACATCTACCCCGGTTTCGCCGATCCTCCCGGTTACCGGACGATCGACACGATCAAGGCGGGACTGATGGCGCAGACGACCAGCTTCGGGCGGGCTGGAGAAGGGGAGTCGACGTTCGATGAACTGCGTGAGGCCGGGAACGTGGTTGCAGGGACGCCACAGCAGGTCGCCAACCAGCTTGAGCAGGTGATCAAAGACCTGCGTATCGGGCACCTGATGATCCTCAACCAGTTCGGTTCCATCCCGCACGAACTTGCGAAGGAAAACATACGGCGGACCGCGCAGGAGGTCGTGCCACAGCTGCGCCACCTGTGGCCGGAGTACGAGGACCACTGGTGGCCGCAAAACGCCATCGTGCGAGACAGCGTCGAAGCAACGGCAGATTGACTGCCACGCCAGCGCACCGGCCCCCGTATCTCGAAGAGCGTGCCGCTGCAAGCAGCCGGGGAGAGTAATGAACGAGCGATCGATATCGGTCCGGAACGGCAGGTTCGAGGTGGACGTGCTTGAGGGTGGGTCCGGCGACCCGTTGCTGTTCCTCCACGGCGTCTTCGGCCTTGAGTGGACCCCACTGCTCGAACGGTTGTCTCTCGGCCACACCGTCGTTGCCCCCCGCACGCCGGGGTTCGGTGAGTCCACGGGAACCGAGAACCTGGACGACATACACGACCTTGTTTTTTTCTACCTTGACCTGCTCGACGAGCTCGACCTGAGCCACCTGCCGCTGGTGGGCCACTCGCTGGGCGGGATGTTTGCTGCGGAGTTAGCGGCGACACAGCCGGAACGGTTCAGCCACGTCGCACTTGCTTCACCTTTCGGGCTGTGGGACAATGCCGACCCGGTCACGGACCTGTTCACCATCTCGCTCCCCGATCTGGCAAAGGCAATGTACGCCAACGAGAAATCGGAGGCGGCAGTGGCGGTGGCGACCGCGCCGCAGGCGCGCATGACGGAGGTCGACCCGGAGACGGATGAGGGCCAGGCGACGATCAACTACCTGGTCGAGCGGGCCAAATCGATGTCAACCGCGGCGAAATACCTGTGGCCCATCCCGAACCGCGGTCTTGTGAAGCGGCTGCACCGCGTGCGACAGCCCGGCCTCGTGATCTGGGGCGAGTCGGACGGCATCGTCCCGCCGGTCTACGCTGAGCGGTTCGCGGCGCAGATGCCCAACGCCGTCGTCCACATCGTGCCGGACGCTGCGCACATGGTGGTCGATGAGCAACCGGACCACGTGGCCGGCCTGATCGAAGATCTGCTCGCCCGATAAACTTGCGAATTACCGATGGAGTAGCACTTTGAAAGTACTGACCACCCAGGCGTCGTCGCATCTCTCCCTGGAACTCGCGAGATCGCTCAGCAGCAGTCACGCGATTCGTCTGACCGACAGGATCGAGGTTTCGACCGATCTTGAGTTTGTCCGTTCCGACCTTGATCACGGGGCGTCGACCAACGAGCTGGTGCGCGGCATGGACGCGATTGTCCACTCGGGGGACGTCGATCCTGCGGCCAGCGTTTCCGATCAGCTCGATTACCAGATGCGCTGTACGTACAACCTGCTGTGGGCGGCGGCGGAAGAGGGTGTTCAGCGCTTTGTTTATCTCAGTTCGCTGCGGCTAATGGAGGGTTACGATCCGGCCCTTGCGGTGACCGAACGGTGGAGACCGTTGCCCACGCCGGACGTTCCGGTCCTCTGCTATCACCTGGGTGAGATGGTGTGCAGAGAGTTCGCCCGCGAACGGAAGATCAACGTCTTGATACTGAGGCTTGGCGAGATCACCGCGGAGTCGGCGGCGGGCTCCCCGGTGTCGCCCTCGGCTCTCTACATGGACGATGCCGTGGATGCGGTGGAGAAGGCGCTCGACGCTGAGCATTCCGGATGGCTGGACATCTATCACATCCAATCCGCGGTTCCGAACGGGCGGTACCTGACGGGTCAGCCGTGGTGGAGCGCCGACGACGTTTCGCCGCCGCTCAGTCTTGGATACGAGCCACGGGCCCGGAATTGAAGGTTGAAGGGGGAGCGATGAACGTATTGATCCTGGGGGCCAACGGGGAGCTCGGGCCTCACGTGGTCAGGGCCCTCGAAGGCCGCCATCGGTTGCGCCTGAGCGATATCAACGAACTGGAGACCCGGCACGAGTACCTGAAAGTAGACGCGTCTGACATTGACCAGGTGATTGCCGCTGCCGACGGAATGGACGTCATCATCAATCTTTCGGTGCTGCGAAAGGACCGCAGGCTTGCATTCGACGTCAACGCCCGTGGCTGCTACAACATGATGGTCGCGGCGGTGGAGCACGGAATTGACAGGGTCATCAACACGGGGCCTTTCTACGTGGTTGCAGGCCCGACCTACGAGCGCTTCGACCATATGATCGGGCCGGACGTTCCACATCAACCCGGAACGTACCTTTACGCGCTGACGAAATCGCTCGGACAGGAAATCTGCAGAGTTTTTACCGATAGTCACGATATTCACGTTTTGGACCTGCTGTTCTATATGTTTCTGGACGCTGAAACCCACACTGTCGAATCCGGATCACCGATTGCGAACATTGGACATGACCTCGTCCCGTACACGGTTTCCTGGGGCGACGCAGCCGATGCTTTTGGGTGCGCCCTGGATGTCGAGTTGGACAGTCTGCCTTCCCGGTCCGAGGTGTTCTTTGTGTTCCCCGATCTTCCACATCAGAAGTTTTCGAACGAAAAGACAAGGCGGATACTGGGTTGGGAGCCGAAGGATAAGCTCGACCAGTTTTGGAAGAAGGCGAAGTCTTAGAAACTATCCCAAAAACACATTAATAGGCGAAGTGAAATTCCTTCTCCCCGGGAGAAGGCCAGGTTGAGGGGAATGTTTTCGACCGCGGTGTAGATGCTTTCGAACGGTATTTTCTACAGAGCAGCTTCCCCCTCACCCGCGCCCCGATTGCATCGGGGCACCCGTCTCCCTGAGGAGAGGGAGTTTTGGGATAGTTACTTAGCTTTTCACCGAATGCGGGTGGTCGAGTGTTTCGGATAACTATGGAACGGCAATTGTGGGCACTGGCGACAACGGAAGGCACAATGTGATCGATCTCACGCAGGAAATGAAGGACGCAGTTAACAACGCCCTCACCGACAAGGTACCGTGCATTCTGGCTACCGCGTCGCCGGACGGTAAACCAGGTGTCGGCTTCCGTGGCAGCATGATGGCGTATGACAACTCGTCGCTTGCCTACTGGGAACGTACGTTCCGGCGAAGCGCAGAAAACGTCTTGGCCAATCCGCACGTCGTGATCCTATATCGCAATCCGCAAACTCGGACGGCGTGGAAGTTTTTTGGCCGAGCGGAAGTGCATACAGATGGGGCGGTCCGTGATGATGTGATGAATAGAGTGGTGCAGGCTGAACTGGACCGCGACCCTGACCGCAAAGGCGCAGCAGTGGTTGTGCGGCTGGACAGGATTGAGTCGATGGCCGGTGAAATATTGATGTCGGTTGATGAATGAGCCGGGCATCACTGTGGGGAGATCGGATCATTAGAATTTTTCGAGACCCGCAGGCATCAGTTGGGAGCGACGCATGACCGAGACGCGGTTGAGTTCGGAGTTGATCGATGTAGGAGACGCCTTCGAGGGGATCGAGGCGTACTTTGATCGCGGCTGGACCGATGGCCTGCCCGTGGTCCCTCCTACCCCAAAAGCCGTCGCGGCAGCGCTCGAAGCAGCGAGCCTGGCACCGGACGAGATCCTGGGTGTCGAGCCCACCAAGGGCGCGGTCGTCACCGCTGAGAAGGCGGCGATCAATGCAATCATGGCCGGGTGCCGCCCTGAGTACATGCCGGTCGTGGCGGCCGCGGTGACTGCGATTACCGCAAATGAGTTCAACCTCCACGCAATCACGGTCTCCACGATGGGCGCGGCGGTCCTTCTGGTCGTGAACGGTCCAATCGCAAAAACCCTTGAGATCAATTCCGGGGTTTCAGCATTTGGCCCGGGTCACCGGGCCAACGCAACGATAGGGCGGGCGATAAGGCTGATAGTGATGAACGTCCTGGGAACCCGCAGCGACGACGGACTCGACAAGGCGACACTTGGCCACCCCGGGAAGTACAACTGGTGCGTTGCCGAAAACGAAGACAGCCTGCCGTGGGAGCCGCTGCACGTTTCACGCGGGCAGGCAGTAAACGAGAGCGCGGTCACTGTATTCGCGGGGCTGAGTGGAATCCAGTTCGGAGACCACGAGGCGAACACGCCCGAGGGAATCCTGGATTCATTTGCCGAGCGTCTTTATCCACTCGGACCCGGTGTGCAACAGGTCGTTCTTGTGATCTGCCCCGAGCATGCCGAGCATTTCGCCCGCGCTGGCTGGAAACGACAACAGGTGGGGCAATACTTGTTTGAAAACGCACGAAAGCCGGCTTCAGATTGGGCAATGCGAGGCACGCCGGCCGGTCCTTCGCAAGAGCGCGCCGGCACGCAAGTGGAAGGCGACGAAATGATCAGCGCACTTCACTCGCCGGAAGCTGCCGTGCCGATCGTGGTTGGCGGCACGGGTGGAGCATGGAGCATGATTATCCCAACCTGGTCGGGCGGCGCCAGGTCGAAGGCCGTGACCCGCACGATTGCGGTGAGCAGGTAAGATGTCAGACCAGGAGGCCGAAATGGAAAAGCAAACGACGCTACGCGTGCTCGACCCGACCGCCACGCCGTCGATCGCGACCGCCGGAATGGCCGAAAGGCCGGACTCGCTCGCGGGGAAACGCGTTGGGTTGCTGTCCAACGATAAGCTCAACTCGGAACTACTGCTCGACGCCATTTACGATGTTCTTGCTGACCGCTTCGACGTTGCGGCCGCATACCGGTTCAACAAGGGCGACGCATCACGGCCTGCCAGACCGGAAGTTCTGAGCGATTTTTCAACCGAGGTCGATGTCGCGCTGCTGGCAAACGGCGACTGAGGAAGTTGCTCGTCGTCCAGTGTGTACGACTCGATGCAACTCGAAGGTCTGGGAGTGCCGGCAATAGCCATCTGCACGGAACCGTTTGAATCGGGCGCCAGGGCGATGACCATGCTCGGTGGAATTCCCGACTACCCGTTTGCGCTGATCCAGCACCCGATAGGCAGCCTGACCCCGGAGCAGATCCAAGAGCGCGCCGTAGAGGCGGCGCCGCAGGTGATCAGTTCGCTCCTTGCCAGACGTGTATAACGCACCAGAGTTTCATGGCTGGAACCAATGCCGAACCGCGCGGTCCCACGGTCCTGCAGCAGCATGGTTTTGGCCCTCTGATCGCACGGTTTTCGGGGAGACACTCACTGGCCGCAGAAACGAGATACTGTGCAGTAACACTGGCCGTGATACAGACTCAACTGGAGTCTGCAGAGCACGGCCGCGTTGTTGATCTCGTGGAGCGGTCTGGCCGAACGTAGTCGCAACTGAACGTGGGCGCAGGCCTGGTGATCTTCGGAGGCGAGGACCGGACCAGGCCTGCACAACACGCCAGTGCAGGCCACTCCACCGCACCTGTACATCAGCAGTCCGGGCTGACGAATGTGTACACCTCAAATGATTTTGCGTAGGTGCCCCACTCTCGTTCGCCATTGGGGTTGATCTCAAGTGGAATCCTGTTCCCCGCGTCCCATAACCCAGTTCGGTCCGTATCGGTAAATTCGAGCCGGGCCGACGCAACACGCCAGGTTCCCCCCGGGTCCTGCTTGACCTCCCAGGTGAACGTCTCTCCGGCCAGGGTGTGATCGACCAGGTACACGCCGGTCCCGTCGGCACAAGTATCGATCACGATCGATCCGTCTGAAACGAAGTGTCTGGCGTTCATGATCGTTTCGGTCCACAGCGCTTCGACCTCAACCTTGGACAGTCTTTCGGCGCCCTTCTTCAGCGCAGACGGCAGTTCGATGGGCTCCAGGCCATCGGAGTCGTAGTCTGATTTGAAAATGACCCCGGGCCGTTTTGTCTCTTCCGGTTTGGCCGTCGCAGTTGGCGCGGGTGCTTTTGTTGCAGTTGGCGCGGGTGCCTGTGTTGCCGTGGGCACGGGCGCCTGTGTTGCTGTGGGTTCCGGGGCGATCGTCGCAGCAGGAGCTGCCGCTTTTGCAGTGGGTGCGGTTTCCTGACCGGCAGAAGCGGGCGTATCGGAATCTGACCCGCACGCAATGCTGATCGCCATGATGAGCACGGCAATAAATCCAAGCGCTTTGATTGAGTGAGTGGCTTCAAACATCGAGAATCTCCTGTCTTGTCCCGGCGTGGTTCTCACGGGGGAGGTGAAGGCGGATGCAGACTGTCTGCAATCCGTGTCTCGATATTCGATTTTCTGATCTATCACTGCATCGCACAGCAGGACGAAATCTGGAATGCGCCGACGCAGGCCAGCAATGGTCCAGGTGGACCATTCTCAGTTCAGTGAGGGCAGATCGTGGCGATCGAAACCGCTCAATCGAAAAGCGTGCGGGCTGCCGTGGCCGCCTCAACCCTGTTGGTGGCCCCGGTCTTGGCAAAGATGTTGCTGACGTGCCGCCGGACCGTGTTGCGGGTGATGAATAGCTGCGTGGCGATTTCCGGGTTTGACAGACCAGTGGCCAGAAGCCTTAACACCTCTATCTCTCGGTTCGATAGACCTGCAGGGTTGCTGACCTCCATTGGTGGAATGTTTTCCAATCGGTCCGCCAGCCGGTGAGTTCTTGCCTGCAAGGGAAGAAGCGGCAGGTCACGGGCAATCTGGTCAGCTCTCGTGAGCAGGCCCCGCACAAGGGCAACATCCTCTCTCGCGTCATGGTCGATGAGATGTTCGGCGTACTCGATAGACGAAAAAGCCTCTTCAACTAGAAATCCGGCGCTGGCTGTGGTGTCGATCGCGGTCGAATACGCGGTACGCGCAGCGTTGTCGTTACCCTCAAGGCTGGCAATTTTGGCAAGAACCCTGTCGCGGGACACACACGCGTTGAGAGTCATAATAGTAGGCCCTTGTTCGATAATCGGGCGAACTTTGATTGCCCGTTCGACCTGTTGTCCGAGGCAGAAGGAAATGGCCATTGACGTTGCGGCAGCGATCCGGCGCACCGGGGGGGTGGCAGGAGAATCCAGGATCGATTGTGAATCAGCTACGTCGGATTCAAGCGATCGTCGGTCGCGGATGTAATCGGCGATTACGGGGTTAACGAAAAACTCTGAGTCGGGCCGCGATCGACCAGCGGTATTACTTTCGACCACACCGGGCGCCCCGTGTTCTCCTCGAGGCAAGAATCCGTTGGCCACAAGCTCCGCCACGCGTGCTCGCGCATCGTTGCTTCTCAACTGAGCTACGTGGTCTGAAACGTTTGTCCAGTTGCCCTTGCACATCTGGATCAACGAGCCAAATATATGCGCCTGCTCGATATTCACCTGATCTCCACTGGTCTGCGCTCGATTGAGGTAGGTAACCGCAGCCGTTGTAGCCCCCGATAGATTTCCTTCTGCCAGGTGGCCGAGCGTCAGGTAAAACTGAGCTCGGGTGCCGACGATATGATCGCCCACGGCTGCACTGGTCTTAATCAGTTCATTTGCTCGGAGAACCACTGAAGGTGTTCGACTCTGCTGGGCTTCTATCGTTAGTTCCGCGTGATCGATGTGCACGAGGGCTGCGTTATCCCCTTGTTTTTGAGCGTTCCGGCGGGCGTCGTTCAATACAGTCAGGGCGCGTATCAGGTCGTTTCGTTCTACCTGCAGGGCCTGTGCCAGCCTTGTTTGGATGATCGGATAGTCAAACGAAACGTCGCCAAGCCGCGCGAGTGAGGAATCGATAAAATCGACGACGTTTGTCGTTCCACCGACCGGTACGACCGGGACGGAGAGTACCCGGGCGGCAATTGCGATTTCACCCAGGGCCAGGTACTTCGAAAACGAAGCGTGAAGCAGGTCAACGGATTGCTGCGTGTCTGATCTCGGCAGGATCACGAGTTGGGCCTGAGCGAGCCCATATTCAAGGTCTGCCACCAGGCGTTCTGAGATCGAATTGCCCACCAGCTCCAACGCATCGTTGTAGACGCTGAACGCTTGTTCGTAAGCATGACGGCCCAACGCCGCCTCCCCGGCGGCCGCAGCAAATTCAGCATATCTACTCGCTGGCAACATCGATACGCCTTCACGAAAGTGGAGTACGAGCTCGCCTGCGTGGTTGAGTGCAGTGTCTCCGTACATGGCCTCCAAACTGGTAGCGATGTCAGCGTGGTGTTTCTGGCGTTCAGCCGGTTGGAGTCCGTCGACGAGAGCGTCGGAAACAATTGCGTGCGAGAACTCGTAAATATCGGGATTTTCCATGACGAAAATCAACCGCGCCGCTGTCGCTTCGGCGAGGCGAATGACGAGTTCGTCAAGACTCAACTCCGGTTTCACCGCTATCAGATGCCGGATCGTAAATGTTCTTCCGAGGAGTGCTGCGGAACGCAATATCGCGACAGTTGAGTCATGGAGTTCGCTAAACCTTTGATCGAGGATTGCGCGCACGCTGAGCGGCAGGTCGATTCGGACTCCCCCAGAATTTCCCTCAGTGTCTGATTCGGCAAGAAATCTTGCTATTTCGCTGGCGAAAAGTGGGTGTCCGTCGGTCCGGTCAAACACGGCTCCGATTGTTGATTCACTCAACTTGAGAGATTGGCCAACCCTGATCAACTCAGTGATCGAATCTCGGGATAGGCCGGTCAATTCGACGCCGGTGTGTCCGGGTTGCCGGCTAAATTCTGCAATGGTCGCCGATAACGCCGGGTTCGATCGAGTTTCGGTCGCGCGGTGAGTCACCGCGATCACGATCTGGAATCCAGAAACGTGCCTGGAAACATATTCGAGCATGCGGAGCGATGAAGCATCTGACCAGTGAAGATCATCCAGAATCAGGCAGATGGGAGTACTGGCGGAGGCGATTTCAAGCAGGGCAACGACGGCGTCGAATAGTCTGAGGCGACTTGATTCCGCGTTCTGTGGATCAGAGGTGTGGTTTGCCGGGGGCAACGACGATTCACTATCTGCGAGCACGTTTTCGATCGTCGCCCACTTCGAGCCGAGGGCTTCTGGCAGTGTTTCGCCAGGGTACGAAGACACGATTTCGCGGATCACCGTAAACCATGGCCAGTAGGGTTGGGCTGACGCTTCAATGTCACATCGCCCCCAGAACACTGAAAACCCCGAATCGGCCGCGATTCGCGCCAACTCGTGAGCCAGCGACGTTTTTCCGATGCCTGGCTCGCCAGAGATCGAGAACAGCTGGCCACGACCGTCATAGGCTTCACTCACCGCGAAACTGGCGAGTGTTAGTTCCCGTTCTCTACCTACGAACCCGGAGTGGCGTGTTCGTGACATGGAGTGCGACTCTCCGTTACATATGTGGCAATGGTCGAATCATATAGAACCCGGCGCCCCCCTAAACGAATCGGGTTGAAAGATCCGACCCCGGGTCGTACTGAACTGGAGGTCGATATGCCGGGCGGAATTGGAAATCCAGAGCAGCTCCGGGATCGCGCTGTAGAGGCGGCGCCACAGGTGATCAGTTCGCTTCTTGCCAGACGCCCATAGCACACGGACGTAGTTTTTCAGCGGCCATTGCCAGCGGCTGAACTGGAGGCCCGCCGCTGGCTGTCGTTGCGAGGAGTTCTACGACGTGGCAATCGCCTGGTTTGAGGAATCTGCTCCGGCCTCAGTTTTGTGGTCCCTTCCGCATGGTGAGCCGGTCGCCATGAGGTCCTTCCGCCGGGGTCGGGAAATCAGGTGTGAGTTGTGGATATCCCGCACTCGTCTCGGCTCAGTATGTCGTTGACCCTCTGAACAGCGCCATTGACTCTACCGCTACTCCTGGTGCAGCGTGACCGACCTCATGGGCGGGGCGAACTGGTGGGGTTCCAGGTGGATGGCCTCTTTCTGGTAGACCTGGACCCGGTATGAGCCGGTGTCGGTGATGAAGAGGTGGCCTTCGGCGTCGACGGCTATCGACCGCGGCTGGCGCAGGAACTTTTGCGGCCCCA
>JADFLG010000151.1 GCA_022564545.1 Chloroflexota bacterium
CCCCGGGATCTGCTACGAGATCGTAAAACTCGTTCGGGCCGTCTGGATACCGGTGGATGTACTTCGTCGAACGGTTGCGGATCATGCGGGTGGGGCCGTATTCATCAAGCACAACGACAGGCCTGTTTGCACCCAACGGTTCGCCGTTCAATACTGGCACGAAACTGCGACCTGGAAGATCGATCGAATCCTTACTGCCCGTTTCCGTGCCGTTCGATGCGGCCAGGCCCGCGTAGTCGAGCAGTGTCGGCATCAGGTCGTAGTGGCTCAGCAGATCGGTGTTGACCACTCCCTGCGGCACATGGCCGGGCCTCGACATTAGCGTTGGCACCTTCACCGCCGTGTCGAACATGTTTGGCGGGTACGTCCCGTTCCCCTTGCCCCAGATACCGTGGTGCCCCATGTTCATACCGTTGTCGGCAGTGAACACGATCAGCGTGTTCTCCCGCAGGCCGTTTCGTTCGAGCCAGTCGATCAGTCGGCCGATGTTTGCGTCCATCGCCGTTATCGCTGCGAAGTAGCCGCTCAGTATCGCCCGGCGCTCTTCCCCGGTGGCACCCACACTTCCCGAGGAGCCCTCTTTCGCCAGGTGGTCGGGATGAATCGGATCCCAACGGACCGAGTCGAAAGCACAGTTCTCAAAGTAGTCGTCGTAAAGATCTCTCGGATGCTGGTCCCGGCCCCAGGGCGCGTGCGGAGCCGTGTAGTGGACGTTGAGCGAGAACGGTTTTTCAGAACCGAGACGCGATTCCAGGTAGCCGAGCGCGTTATCGGTGATCACATCGCTGACATAGCCGTCCGCCGTGTATTGCTCTGCTTCCTGATCGCTGGAGATGCCAGATGCGGGTGCCCGAAACATGGGGGCGCGATAGTAGTTGCCCGAACCGGTGGCATGCACGTTCCAGAACGAAAACCCGGCCTGCGGCGTCGCCGAATCGCCCAGGTGCCATTTGCCGCTCAGTCCGCAATCGTAGCCGTTCGCCGCAAGTATTTCGGTGTACGTCGTCCGACCTTCGAGATACTGAATCCGCTTCCCATCGCCCGGCAGGGTTGGCGAGTTTCCCGCCCGAATGAAGTCCTGCACACCGTGCTGTGACGGCATCTGCCCGGTCAGGATCGTGGCCCGTGCCGGCGAACACACGGGCGATGCGCAAAAGAAATTCTCGAACCGGACCCCGGTGGCTGCCAACCGATCGAGGTTCGGCGTCGTCAGCTCCGGGGTTCCGGCGCAGTTCATCGCCCACGGCCCCTGGTCGTCACTCAGGATGAACAGGATGTTGGGTCGGTCCGGTCCAGTACTGGCCACGGTAGCTCCCCGAATCTTTTTACTGGCGTGATTCGCACAAAAGTTGAAGGCGATTCGATCGAATATTTTGCACCGAATTGCCTGTAAAATCGTTCTTCAAGAAGAGAATTCTAACGTGCGAGTACCCATGGGCATCGTAAACGGTCATCGATCAGGCCCCACTGGTTGCGCACGAGCTGCCCAACTGTGTTCGCA
Source organism: Chloroflexota bacterium (assembly GCA_022564545.1). Taxonomy (GTDB): domain Bacteria; phylum Chloroflexota; class Dehalococcoidia; order Lucifugimonadales; family Lucifugimonadaceae; genus Lucifugimonas. The sequence continues at coordinate 1,502 of JADFLG010000151.1, forward strand.
TACCATGCCCGACACCGAAACAAATCAGCGTCCTGCGAGTGGCAGTTGAAAATGGAACGGTCTGGCATTTTTGAGGAACTCCGCACCAGGCTGGTCAATGACCTGAAGGCCAACGGACGCATTCGGACGCCGGCGGTCGAGGAGGCGTTTCGCATTGTGCCGCGCCACCTCTTCCTCCCCGGAATCGATGCCGAAGCGGCTTACAGAGATCAGTCCGTTCCCACAAAGAGAATCGGGGACGACCTCGTGAGCGGCGCGTCCCAGCCATCCGTAATGGCATTGATGTTGGAGCAGCTCGAACTGCAACCTGGCCAATGTGTGCTCGAGATCGGGGCTGGAACCGGCTACAACGCCGCTCTCATACAGTACATAGTTGGGGATCGTGGGAAGGTCGTCACGATCGACATCGATGACGATATCGCCGCCGCCGCTCGGCAACACCTGGTTACGGCCGGCCTCGGTCACGTCAATGTTGTGTGTTCAGATGGCGCCTTTGGCTACCCGGATGCCGCACCCTTCGACAGGATCATCCTGACCGTGGGCGCCTGGGACATTGCGGCGGCCTGGCGCGAGCAGCTCAGGCCCGACGGGATTCTCGTTTTGCCGCTCTCGGTCGGAGGCGTCGAACTGTCGATTGCCTTCGCAGTTGTAAACAGTCACCTGGAAAGTCGCTCGGTAGAATTCTGTAGCTTCATGCGGATGCGAGGTTCATTTGCTGCACCGAAGACCGCGCTCACGCTGGGACCGGACGGAGGACCATCGCTCAAGGTGGAAAACGCCGACAACATCGATCCCGAGCGCACCTATGACCTGTTGACGGGGGCATCGAGCGACCTCGCCACCTGGGTTCAAACAACCGGGGAGGAGGCCTTCTGGGGCCTGAGCCTGTGGTTGGCCCTGCACGAAACTGGTTTCGGCATGCTGAGCGCCAGGGGAGAGTTCGCTGAGCGTGGCCTTGTGCCTGATCTGTTCAGTTTCCCCAGGGGAGCCGGAGCGACCAGCACGGTCGCCCTCGTTGGGGATGATTCGCTCGCTCTCCTGGCGCGGGGCCCCGCGCATTCACCAGGAAACCGGGGCGAGGACCGAGACGGTTCTTTTGAGCTCCTAGTCAGGACACATGGCACCAACAGCGATGCCGCGAAAAGACTGGTCAGGTCAGTCCGCGCCTGGGACACTGCGGGACACCCGTCGGCTAACGACATCCGGATCAGGGCCTACCCGAAGGATACGGCATCCGTCTCGCATCACGACGGCTTCGTCATGGAAAAGCCATCGTCACGGCTGGTATTCGACTGGACCTGATCGTGCTGGCCTGCCGCTAAACCCACGGCGAAGTCACGCCACCGCAATCACCCGATTCTCGCCACAGGGGGCGCACAATCACGCCCGCCTGGCGTTAGGCCTTCTGGCGGTTCGCCTCAATCCAGCCGTCGACCAGCACGACCGTCTCGTCGACCACATCCGACTGCATACCGTGCTGCGCCGCAATGATCTGCACCAGACGGTCTACCCGTTCGATGTTTGGCGCCCCGTTAGCCAGAGCCCTCGCCGCCGATGACGGGTTCACCAGTGACAACGCGGCGTTGGCGTACTTCTCGAACGGTACGAGGTCGTTCCTGTCCGCGCCCATCTTTACGCAGAGATCAACGACCCACTCGTAAACGGACCTGGTCGCTTCGAGGTCGGAATGCACCGCCTCCTTGATCGGGCGCATGCCATCCGTTCCGACGCAGCGATAATTCCCGGCCATCAACATGCTCCACTTGGCGAGCGGTGTGAACACCGAGTCGTGCACCCTGAGCTTCACCGGCAATTCGACCTTGCCATCGCCTGTGTCAAAGCGGATGGCCTGGATATCGGCTTCCAGTTGTCGCAGGATCCCCGTGTGCTCATCGGAATCGAACCGGGCCACCTTGAAGTTCGTTGGCAGACCGACCTGCAGCAGGTTGATCTTTTCGTCCGGTGGCCGGAAAGCCTGGGGATCGGGACTGCACAGCGTGATCATTGCGGGGTCAAAGCCGTCCCAGACGCTCGGGTCGGTGTAACTGACTTTCAGGGCCTCGGTGTCAATGGCGTCGATACGTTTCAAGTAGGCCAGCGGCGGCATGTTCATGATCGACATGGTCGGCACGCCGGATGCCGCCACCAGGTTCAACAGGGCGCTTACCTCGGGGGCTCCGTACTGGGGTTCCTGCATCGCCAGCGCCACGAGATCGAAGTCTGCGGGATTTACATCGCCCGGCCCAGCCGCGGACAGGTCGCCCGGCGTCTCCTGTGAATTGAGTTCGACGAGACCGTCAACGCCCTTCGCCGGCATGCGCACACGCGCGCCTTCCGCGTTGATTAACTCGATTTCCTCAGGCAGGCAGACGAGCTTGACCGTGTGCCCGGCCAGCGCCAGTTTGACTCCCAGAAGTGATCCATACGATGCGCCCAGGATCAGGATTTTGTACATGGTGCCCATTATCTCTCCAGTTCAGTACGTCTCGCCCGGCTCATAAATTCAGCCTTTTTGTCAGGCTCTGCGACAGTTTCTGACCAGCGCCACTGCAAGTCAAATCGCACCGGGAAGAGTGACGCGCCCTGAGCGGAGTCCCTGCGTGCCCAGCGGAACTGCAGCGAAAAGGGGTGCCCGGGTGCACCTCGCACGTCCGGCGACTAACGAATACCGTTCAGCAGCCCTTCACAGTCCTCGATTTTCACCTCGCACAACAGGACGAGGTTTCCGACGATGGCGTAGGTCCCGTAACTCGTCCGGGTGGCGCTTATACCGCCGACGGCGAACGGCGCTGGCTTCCCCCTGCCGACCGCGTCTTCGGCAGGGCCCGTGCCGGAACTGATGGCTAAATCGTGCGAGGCGTATATGCGGACTTCGACGTCGCGCTGATTGTAGAAGCCGTACCAGACGCCAATCGCATCTGGCAGTGTTTCGGGCGAAAGTTCCTTTGACTTTTTCCAGCCTGCCGCTGCCACGTCATCGATTGTGAACACACCATTCGGCCGGAGCATAAGCACCGGTTCTTCCTCAGTATCCGCTGCGCTACCCACAGTTCCGCTATCGCTTGAGCCGCAACTGGCAAGTAACACGACGGCCATGATGGCGACCAGAACGGCGACCGGGCCTGTGAGTATCTTGCGGATTTTCATTGCCGCCGCAGTATAGGCGAGATGGGCAGGATGAGATCACCGAAGCGTTACTGCGGGCCGTCCCTTCCTTACTCTGGCGTCGCCCGCGGAGCTTGCGCGTGCACCCGATGGACGCATGGTCCGCCCGATGCGAAACGGAAGTCCAGAGGGTGGGTGGGCCGAAAACTTCCTGTACACGATCCGAACGCGCCCGCCGGGGTACCGTAGCAGTCGTGGAACGGGTCAAATGGGCCGAACAGCGCGTTTTATGGTTTACGCCACGGGCTCCGGCCAGTTATTCGCCGTTTCGGACCGAATTCCGAGCGGCCTCGACGCTCAGCCCCGGCATCATCCGTGCCAGCTTCGAACACTGGTCTGTTGTAACTTCCTTGCATATCGTGGTCAATTCGCCAATAACGGACCTGAGACTGCCATTACGGGCAGCGGAACGCAGACGTGAAACAGTGTGATCGGAATCGGAAGTGAAGTGTCTGTTCATGTTTTTCCCTCTTTGGGTCAGATGCAGTTCGCCTATTTGCGATACCGGAACTGTGTGAGGGGCAGCACCAACTCACAAATGACCATCACGGCAGAACTGCTTACATTCCCCGATCAACGCGCCGAAACCGTACGACCCCCGGCGGACGAGAATCATTCACCGCGCCGCTATTTGTGAGTCTCCGTGGCTTCGGCCCGCGTTCGACTGAGAAGGTACAAAATCGAAGGACGGAAAAAGGCCGGGAGTGTTCCCGGCCCTTTACGCAACTAACGAGCTGCCGTTGTTATGCGGCTCTCGAATGCTGCTCATCTGACCCATTGTCAACAGAGACCTTGAGCTTACGAATCGCCTTGAAAGGCTGTGCAATCAGCTTCAGGTCACCAATGACGTCCCATGGCCAGATCTTGTGCTCTCGCCATGCAACGTCGAGGTATGCAGCGGCAAACGACGCGACGAGCGCCACCACGGGGTGGAACCCCAGGACGGCAGGACCGCCAACCATTCCGTTGGTGACCAGTGCCTCTCCGATGATCACGCCGAACAGCGATATCCCCGTGAGACGAAGCTTGTCGTGTTGTGGTCGCCTGAGCAACTCATATGAAAACGTGCCAAACGCAAATCCGATTACCGCGAGGGCGGCGACACTTCCGATATCGATCATGATGTCCTCCTCATCGTAAGGCGAGCAAATACCCTTACTCGCAGAAGGATATGCAGGTACGGGGAGGTCCAAGAGTTCTTCACAGTTGCATAGGGTGTGCGGTGCGACCTGGGGGTCGGAGAGTGCCCTTCTTTCCGGCCCGACCGCGCCGATCTATGCCCTGCGGCCCCGGCCACGCTCTAACCTCTGTAAATTAACCGGGAACTCCGCCTCACTTTTTGCAGGCTCGAAATCTCGCCGCCTC
>JADFLG010000152.1 GCA_022564545.1 Chloroflexota bacterium
ACGACGTGCTTTCACAGCGGGACCGGATCAACGAATTGATCCGTACACGTCTGGACGGCGAGACCGCACGCTGGGGCATCAAGGTCACGAACGTTGAAATTCGTGAGATCGACCCGCCAAGGGACATCCAGGAAGCGATGAACCGGCAAATGTCCGCCGAGCGTGTCCGTCGTGCAGTCGTCCTGGAGGCCGACGGGACTAAGGAAGCGGCGATCACCATTGCGGAAGGTGAAAGACAGTCAAACATCCTGAAAGCGGAAGGTGCCAGGCAGGCCGAGATCCTGGCCGCCGAGGGCGACCAGCAGGCGGCGGTGCTGCGGGCTTCCGGCTATGCAGAGGCGCTCCAGAAGATCCAGGACGTTGCCAAGGGCGTCGGCACGAACACGATGACGCTCCAGTACGTAGAGGCACTGAAGGAAATCGGGGCAGGGGAGTCGACCAAGTTCGTGCTGCCGATGGAACTGACAAAGATGCTCGGCAGCATCGGCGGGATGACCAACAACAGCGACTGATTCCGGCGGTTTGAAGCTGCTGCTGGTCCCGGCGACATATCTCGGTGAAATTCGGAGTCGTAATCGACTCTGGATGGCCTGCGATATATGGCGCGACATCGGCCCGGTGTGGAGCATTCTGCACCGGGCCGATTTTTCCTGAATTCCAGACGCCGACTGTGAATTATTTCGTAAACGACGCGATTTTCGGTCCTGTGCGAAATCGAGTTCAAAACCGGTTTTCTTACATCCGGATTACATGCAAACCACAACACTAAACAATCCGCTCTGATCGGCTGTGTTGCGCCGCGACCATGCACGTGAAATCACGCTGCAAACTGTGGTTATCCGGTTCCAAACTGCAGGCCTGAGCACGGCGTGAAAATCAGCGCCGTAAAATATGCGCCGGTGAAGAGGATTCCCGGTCCGCTAACCCGCGGTTAGCGACAGTGCAGCGAAGCCCGTGAACCGGGTTCGGTCGTGGTTGCCTGTCGTCCATAGCGTCATGACCGTATCGTCCCATGTTGCCCTACTGTTGAGGGACAGAACTGGTCCAGGACGGGCTTTCAGCCGCGCGAGGGCCATGGTCACGCACGACGTTCGGATCGACGGACCTTCCGGGGTCGAGAAACCGGCGTGCGGCCACACCCATGCCTCACATGCGCCGTCCCACACCCTTCGACCGACTGTACCGCCTCTCCCTGGACCAACATAAAGGGAATTTACGCCGCAGTACGAACGTGAGTTGCGCCGGCACCCTTGCTCAAAGGTGTTTTGCCCTCATTTTCAAGCAAAAAATGCTTGAATCATCCGAAATCGCGAGTTGAACGACTCTGCAGCCGGTAAACGGCTGGATTTGTCGGGACTTGCCGCCAGTGCGCCTGGTGTGCGGCGGGAAAGCAGCGTATATTACAGCGTAATCGTCGATAGCAGGGCGCAATACACGGCAATACGCTGGTATGATGCCGGAATATAGAAGTGAAAACCGGCCTTGCAGAACGCCTGGTGACCAATAAGTACAGATTTTCGTCCGGTGTGGTCCCTGTGGTGAAGTTCACGAGTAAAAGTGAGCATTGAGGAAATTTTCAAATGGCAAAGCTCGGCGACTACGAATTCCCTGAAATCGGTCTTGTCGAAAGCATCGCACTCGGGCAAAAGATCGCCCGTGAGTTCGCAGGCGAGGTTTCCAGGCAGGGACTGGCCCGGTCGCTTGGGATGTCTGAGCGTGGAGGAGCCTTTTCCGCCCGCCTCGGCGCATTGCGTATGTGGGGCGTCGCTGGTGGACGGAGCCGTGTCAGGGTCACCCGTGATGGCCTGAGGGCCGTGACGCCGCTCTCAGCGAAAGAGAGCGAGGATGCAAGGACGGCCCTCGCCCGCAATGTTTCACTCTTCGTCGAGATGTCGACCCGACTCGGCGAGGGTCCCTACGCCCCGGACCGCCTTGCCGTGTTGCTGGAAGAGCTCTCAGGCGCCGATCGTACCGACGTGACACGCAGGCTGGCGCTGATCGACCGCATATTCAGCGAAGCGCGTCCGTATCTCCCGAAACCCGAGACGGCCCGGGTGCCCCACTACACAGAGCGCCAGGGCGCAGTGCCCCGGGGGATTCTTCAGGATCAACAGGCCGGCGCGCAGCCAGAATTTAGACCAGACGGCCCCGTTATTTCGTCCATTTCCTCCGGTCCTCGGCCTGTTTACGATCCGGCGGGCGAAGGGCAGGTCGAGCCAGACAGCAGGGATCATTTACCCGGTCAAGTGGTCGATAGGGGTGATCGAATTGAGCTTGGACTGCCGGATGGGAAGCTGTCGCTGCCAGAAACCCTTGCGAACCTGGACGCGGCACTGACAGTGCTCTGGGCGCGTCGTCAACTGGTTGCCGCCGTCGATGCAGCTGAAGGGCGTGCGACGCCAGCGCCTCCCCGCGATTTCTCACGAGAGCCTAAATAGCGCGAGCAGGTGGGGGAGCGGGCGTGTCAGGCGTTGCGAGGAGTGCTGCGCCCCGTTCGACCCGTTCGATAAACTCAGGACAGGCAGGTTCAGGGCAGCCGTGGCAACCGGTCCCAAAGCTGTGCGACATTGCGATTCAGTAACTATCCCAAAACACATTACGGGTCGAGTTATTAGATAGACGGGCATGCGTGGATAATTCCTTCTCCGCGGGGAGAGGGGGTTTTGAGATAGTTTCTTAGTCAACTTTCGTCCTGCCCTCGTCTGCCGCACCTGCGCACCGGAACGCAGTTCTACTTTGCGGACTGGTCGAAAGGTAACCGGTTCGCAGGATCGGCAAGCATCCGGCCGCTATACGGTCGGGAAATCGGTGCGACGTCTCCTCTTCCCGACCCCTGCGCGGCAATGCCACAGGGATGGTGCGCAACTGCCGCGGACTTCAGTCAGGGCTTGAGCAACACCTTCTGCACGCCGGCGCCAGGTCCTGCGGCAGCCTCGTACGCATCCTGCACATCTTCAAGCGGCATCACGTGAGAGACCAACGGTGTGAGATCGATTCGCCTGATCTGCAAATCGGTCACGATCTTCCTGGCATTGTCCACATCCGGCCAGTCCGCAGCTGAGATCGTCACGCCCTCTGGCATCGTAGATCCAGGCTCGTGGATTCGTGATGCACCGTAGGGCTCGGCAAAGATGATGCACCCACCGGGTTTGACCGAACCTGTTACCGCCTCAATACCGGGGCAGTCTCGGACCGACCCGACTATCACCACATCAGTCTGGTGCGGGCTCGGGCTGTCAACGCTTTCAAACACCTTCGAAGCCAGGCTTGCAGCCAGTGTTTTGCGAGCCGCATTGCCCTCGATGGCGAACGTTCTATCGCCCGCCCCAGCGACCGAGTTTTTCAGGGCGATCAGTGCCGTGATCCCGATCGGGTCGCACCCGGCGACCGTGTAGGTGCCGAGGGGCGCAACGGCAACCGCCATACCCGCCGCTCCCACACCCAGGCCTGCCGTGCCCCCCGCGAGAACGGCCCGTTCTTCGCCAGACGCTGCGATCCTGGTCAACGTCGTGTCCGCATCTGGCACCCGGACGTACTCGGCATGGCCGCCCGGCAGTGCATCCGACCCGAACAGGTCCGTTTTGCCGTCTGGTCCGACATGCAGGACCGTGTTGGCGACGAGATCGTCGATCTCGATCGTCGAGACATCTTCGCCCGTTTCCACAACCAATCCTGCGAACTCGCCACCCGGAGTGACTCTCGGATCACCGGCACCGAGAAATCTATCGACGTCCCAGGGGCCGATCGCGGCGGTGGTAACGAGAACGATCGCATCTGAAGGACCCCGGAGGGCAGGGCGGGGGAGTTCGATGATTTCAGCCCGGCCGCGGCCTGGGAATGCGACTGCCAGCATGGGTGCTCCGCAGGGGCTTAGAGGTGGTCTTTGATCTGCCGGGCGACTTTTGCCGTCATGCCAGGTGCCGCGGCGATCTGTTCTTCCGTAGCTTCACGGATGCCCTTCACCGACCCGAACGTGCGGATCAGCGTCCTGCGTCGCTTCGGGCCTATGCCCGGGACTGAATCGAGCGCTGACCTGACCGAGGCTTTGCCTCTCAGGTTCCGATGGAATGTGATGGCGAACCGGTGGGCCTCATCGCGTGCCCGCTGCAACAGAAACAGCGCCTGCGAATTTCTTGGCATGATCACCGGCTCGGCGGCGTCCGGGAGGAATATCTCTTCTTCCCGCTTCGCTATCGACGCCAGAGAAATGTCCTGCAGGCCGAGAAACAGCATTACCTCGACCGCCTGCGTGAGCTGGCCCTTTCCGCCGTCGATAAGCACGAGATCAGGGGTTGCCGCGAAGCTGGCCTTTTCGTCCCCGCCCTCGCGCGCGTTTTTAAGTCGTTTGAACCTGCGGGTCAGCACCTCGCGCATCGACGCGAAGTCATCGTTCCGGTCGTGGCTCTTAATCTTGAAGCGGCGATAGTCGGACGTGAGCGGCTTTCCATCCTGGAACACAGCCATGCTCGCAACCGTGTTCGTGCCCTGGATGTGTGAAACGTCGTAACACTCGATGCGGTGCGGCAAACGGGGGAGACTCAACTCCTCCTGGAGTTCCGACATCGCGGTCTCCATTCGAGTCGTGTCGGAAATCCATTTCAACTTCAGTTGTTCAAGCCCCTGAATGGCGTTGTCGCTCACCATTTTGACGAGCCGGCGTTTGGGGCCCCGCTGTGGAATCGCGATCTCAACAGGTCCATCTCGCCGGGATTCAAGCCACTTCCCAATCACTTCCCCCCGGCGGATCTTCTCGGGAATAAGAATTCTTCTGGGCACGTGCGAGGCCGACGAATAGAACTGCTCGAAGAACCGTGCCAGGATCTCCTCCCCCGGCTCGTCACGGGTGCCGGTCATGATGAAGTGGTCCCTGCCGACAAGGTTTCCGTGGCGCACAAAGAAAATCTCGACCCAGGCCTCTTCACCGCCATAAGCCGCGCTGATGACATCGAGGTCCTCCCGTCCCATTCCGACGACTTTCTGGCCCTCGTAAACACGTTCGATCGCCTTCAGGCGGTCCCTGAGTGCGCCGGCACGTTCGAATTCAAGTGAATCGGAAGCCTCCCGCATGGCCGACTCGAGTCCAGACACGACCTCGCGGGTGTTGCCTTCGAGGAACAGCACGACCTGGCCGATGACCTCCGCATAATCGATTTTCGAGGCGTAACCGGTACACGGAGCCACGCACCGCTTGATGTGGTACTCCAGGCAGGGCCGGTCGTCTGTGCCTGTTATCACCTTCGTACAGGAACGATAGGGAAACAGGCGCTTCAGAAGGTCGAGTGTTTTGCGAACACTGCCGGCAGACGCGAACGGACCGAAATAACGTGCGCCATCGGCGGCCGTTCTTCGTGTGATGTAAACGCGGGGGAATTCCTCGGCGAGATCGACCTTGATGTAAGGATACGTCTTGTCGTCTTTGAGCCGGATGTTGTACTTCGGCCGGTGCTCCTTGATCAGCGAGTTTTCGAGGAGCAGCGCCTCCTGTTCGGACTCCGTAACGATGTATTCGAAATCGTCAATTCGGGAGACGAGTTCGAATGTCTTGGCGTCGAGGTTCTTCTTCGACCCGAAATACGACCTCAGCCGATTGCGGAGTGCCGCCGACTTGCCGATGTAAAGGACCTTACCGTCGGCGTCGCGATGAATGTAAACCCCAGGCTGTTGGGGCACCGCTGCAAGTCGGGTTGAGAATGTCCGTGTTTTCGCTGGCAATTTGATTTCAGGGCCGCCCGTTCGACCTGTGCCCGGGGCGTGGGTTCCTGGGGCTGCCGAATCAGTCGACTCGACTGTCTTCCAACATTAACACCCGGCTCCCGAGTGTGGATGCCAGACTGGATCGGACTAACGATGAACTAAAGAGTAAACGTCAGCACTATTAGCGCCACGATGATTACGCCGGCCAGCGCCCCCAGCTTTCTTAGCTCGGCAGGCATCGAACGAGTGTAAATCTCGGAGCGAGCGCCCGCTATGC
>JADFLG010000037.1 GCA_022564545.1 Chloroflexota bacterium
AGGTCACCCGAACAGCGGATACCGACACCGTTCTTCCGAAGGCCGGGTTGAGCGCGGCGACAAGGATGAACAAGGTCGCGAACACAGCCACCACCGGTATCGCCGGTCGCAGAAGTTGGCGCCCCGATGACGAAGAGACCACCCAGCCGGCGCCGATCACGGTCACGACGGTGGCCGATAGCATCCCCAGCCTGGAACCTGTCAGGAATATGGCCAACAGCACCACTAGTAACCAGAAGGCATGCACCCGTACCGCACCCGGCCCCTTTGTCGTGATCAGCAACAACAGCCAACTGCCGATGCTCAAAGCCAGCAGGGTCGCGGTCCCGATCGGACCTGCGACGCCAATAGATCTGAAATAGTGCGAGGTTATCTCTACAATTTCGTCCGAACTGAACTGACTCGCAGCGAAGTAAGTCTCGAATATCCAGTGGTTTACCTGGGGAATATGAAAGGCCTGGACCACCGAAAAAGTGGCCGCTGCAGCAGAACCCGCAGCGGTGGCCGCGATCGGAATCTTCCAACTGGCGCGTGTCTCAAGCGCGGTGAACGCTACAAGCGTAATCAACCCGTATTTAACAAAAATAAGTGCGTCATGAACGTGAATCCAACCGACCGTTCCAATCGTCAGCGGGGCCGCAATCGTCATGGTCCCTATCAGGGCCAGGACTGCCAGAATAGGAAAAGACTTGACCGGGACTCGCTGCCTGTCCAGCATCCAGGTCGTGCCAGCACCTATCAACAGGCCATTCGACACAATGATGAACTGGAGCGTATTGGTTACTTTTACTTCGGGTTCGACAAACGCGAGCAAGAGTAGCGCGGCAAGAACATAAATCCGCCTCACTGTCGCGCCCGCCACTACAGCTGTCAGGAAAATCGCAGACACAAACAATCCTGCGAATCCGGTGTGATACGCATTCACGCTCGGGTGAAGGGCGAAAAGAAAAACTATTACGAAGCCGACACCAAAAGCTGCCAGCCCCTTTACGAAATGCGCTCTGAACAAGTGGTTTCCTGATCGGCAAAATAGGCGGGTAGTCCGAGTTTATTTCTCGCCGTACGCTCGTCCATATGTGGTGCCCGACTTCGGCGCGGTGATTTCCACACAACATTTCGTACAACCGCACACTTACATGCCCCGTCGTTCTCCCTTATTTCGTTCCCGGCTAAATAAGAACGACAGCCCCATCAACAGATAGGCTTATCTCCGGTGAAACAATCGGAACGCGTCGGCTCACCCGTGGGTGCGATTTACAGCGCTATATGAAACCCTGAGAACATGTGCGGTGTCTGCGGAATAGTCGATCTGAACAACTCTCCACCGATCGGGACGGAAGAGTTGGACGCGATGTGCAAAACGATCGAGCACCGCGGTCCCGACGGCACGCGCACGATGATCCGCGACTCGGTCGCCTTCGGGCACACCCGCCTTTCCATCATCGACACCGAAACCGGATGGCAGCCGATCGCCAACGAGGACGAGTCGGTCTTCGTGATCCTCAACGGCGAGATCTACAATTTTCGGGAACTTCGTAAGGAGCTGGAGGCGACAGGGCATGAATTCAGGACCGCGTCCGATACCGAGGTCATAGTCCATCTCTACGAAGAAGGACGCGATTTCGTCAGGCGACTTGACGGCATGTTCGCCCTGGCGATATGGGACGAGCCGAATAAACGTTTGGTGCTCGCCCGCGACCGAATCGGCAAAAAACCACTCTTCTACCTGGAGCGCGCCGGGAACCTGTTGTTCGCATCCGAAGTGAAAACACTTATCGAGACCGGTCGGATTGAACGAGAAATCGATCCCATCGCCCTGGCTTCCTACCTGACCTACGGTTACGTTGCCGAGCCGTTAAGTATTTTCAAAGGAATCGTGAAGCTCCCATCGGCGCACATCCTCGTCTACGACGAATCGGGGTTAACGGTCCGGCAGTACTGGCAACTGAACAGCGAACCCGACAGTTCTATTTCCTTTGCTGACGCCGTATCGGAAACGCGCCACCTGGTTGATCGCGCCGTGTCGTCTCGATTGATCAGCGATGTGCCACTCGGATTTTTCCTGAGTGGCGGGCTCGATTCGTCGATAATCGTGGGCGCTGCCGCCGGGGCGTCATCCTCGAAGCTCAAAACGTTCTCTATCGGCTTCGAGGAAGACTCGTACAGTGAGCTTGGCTATGCCAGGACGGTCGCAGAACGCTTCGACACCGATCACGAAGAGTTCGTTGTGACCGCCGACATGGCCCGCGACCTCCAATCGATAGTCCACTATGCCGACGAACCGTTTGCCGATTCGTCGATGGTGCCGATGCACTACCTGTCGAGGCAGACCCGCCAGCACGTTACCGTCGCACTCAGCGGCGATGGTGGTGACGAAGTTTTCGGCGGCTACGACCGATACATAGGTTTGGGCCTCGCAAGAAAGTATCACCGCATTCCGAAGTCCGTCAGGAAGAGATTGATAGGCCCACTCGCAAGCATGATCCCCGAGTCGCCGGGCAAGAGAAGCAACCTCCGCAGGATAAAGCGCCTGACCTACCCTGCAACCGACTCGGCCGAGCAGTGGTATATGGGCTGGATGCAGCAGTTCCGTGTCGAGTCACACCCCGCCGCGTTCACGTCCGGGTTCGCTTCGGCCATCGCGGAGAACGGCGGATGGCATGACCACATGTCTTCTGCTTTTGCAGGACTCGACGACCCCGCGACTGCCAGGTCAGCACAATTGGTAGACATGAAAACGTACCTGCCGGGCGACCTGATGGTGAAGGCCGACCGCATGTCGATGGCCCACGGCCTCGAGGTGCGCAGTCCGTTCCTCGACCATCACCTGGTGGAATTCGCGTCGAGGATTCCCGGCGACTATTCGATAAGCGGTCGGTCCGGCAAGCAGGTCCTGAAACATGCCTACGCAGACCTTATACCGGACGAGATTTCCCGCCGTCCAAAGGCCGGGTTTACAGTGCCGGTCGGTGAATGGATAAACGGGCCGTTGCGCAACTTGACACGTGACCTCTTGCTGGCACCTGATGCCGAAGTTGGCAGGGTAATCAGGCCCGAGTTCATTGCCAGGATGGTCGAGCAGCATGCGTCCCGCCGCCATAACCATGCGGTGCGACTCTGGAACCTGATCTGCCTCGAAACCTGGGCACAGTCATTTAAGGTGTCCCTGGGATAACAGTAATGACCACCACGATCCCTACAACCCGTCGAATCCCAAACCACCGAATAAAAGTCCTCCACCTGATCACCAGTCTCGAAGTCGGTGGCGCACAGCAAGGCCTGCTGCTGGGACTTCCGCGCTTCGATCCCGACCGGTACGAGCACGTCATTTGCTCGCTCATGGACCGGATGCGGATGGCGGCGCAGTTCCGGCAGGCGGGAATTGAAGTCCACTCGCTGGGACTGCGTCGAAAGACCGACCTTGCGGCAGCGCTGCGGCTGCGTACCCTTCTGAAGCAATTGCGCCCTGACATCCTCCACACGTACCTGCTCCACAGTAACGTTCTCGGGCGAATCGTCGGTCGCCTGGCGGGCGTGCCGGTAATCGTCAGCTCGGAGCGGACCATCGGACAGGCCAACCGCTGGGGTCGACTGGCTACGCGGCTGACCAACCCACTGACCGACGCTGTCGAGGTCAACTCCGAGACCGGGGCCAGGGCGATAGAACGCGATCTCGGAGTGCCTGCCGGGAAGATCGAGGTCGTTCGATCAGGGATCGATCTAGATGCCTTTGGCGCTTCGCTGAAGCGCACGGAGATCAGGTCTGAACTGGGGCTAACCGGCGACCGACACCTGGTGCTCTACGTGGGGAGGCTCCGGCGGGTCAAAGGTGTTGAGCACGGCATCAGGGCGTTCGCCTCAGCGAGCGCTCAACACGAAAATATGCATATGGCGCTTGCCGGTGAAGGGGAGCAACTCGGCTACCTGCGAAACCTCGCGAACGAACTCGGAATCAGCGAACGTATTTCTTTCCTGGGGGTGAGAAATGACCTGCCCGATCTGTTTTCAGCCGCCGACAGCGTGTTGATGCCCTCACTGAACGAAGGGTTCCCGCGTACTGCGATCGAAGCAATGGCCGCAGGAAAGCCGGTGATAGCGACACGTGTAGGTGGAACCCCCGAGGCAATAGTAGAAGGAGAGACCGGGATTCTGGTCCCGTCAGCAGACATTGACGCGATGGCGAGCGCACTGGTAAAGCTGGTCGGCGACAGAGGGCTGCAGTCTCGATTGGGCAAAGGAGGGCGGCGGCGCGCCGAGCAGAATTACGCGGTCGATAACTACGTTGCACGGCTCGATGGCCTGTATCGTCAACTGCTCGGTATCGAAGAGCCTTCCTCGGAGGTCGCCACGACCCAGGATTCGCAGATTTAATGCTTTCAGCACTCATACGCACGGCGCGGTTTTTCAAAACGCCCCAACTTGCATCAACGTGGTCGGCAGAGTTCATCGACGACCGGATCACCACGCCGCGCCATAGAAAACATCTCGACTACTACGCCGCGCGTCAGTTGCCTGTGCTCAAGGGAATCGTCGAGGCCACTGGTCTTGATCACCCGACAGTCGAGGAACTGCTGAACAACCTGCCGGACTTCCTGGTTGCCGAAGACAGAGACCCTGGGATGACGATCAAGTGGTCGGCAACAACCGAACTCGCCGCTACGACCTACGCTTTGATCAGACTGCTGAAGCCGGCGGTCGTGGTCGAAACCGGAGTTGGCGCGGGCGTAAGTTCGTGGACAATCCTCCATGCAATGGAAGAAAACAGCCTCGGCAGACTGGTGAGCATCGACCTCCCAACACCCAACACCGAACTGCTGCCCGGAGTGGGCTACCTGGTGCCATCTGAATTGCGTCACCGTTGGGAGCTGCGGACCGGACCTTCCCGGCGTCTATTGCCACAGGTGCTCGAAGACCTGGGCCAGATCGACATTTTTCTGCACGATTCCCGTCACTCTTATGCCAATCAACTTCGTGAATACCGGGCAGCCTGGCCAATCATCAGTGACGGCGGCATGCTGGTTTCAGACGATGTGAACAACGACGCCCTGTACGACGCAAGCCGCGAATGGGGTCGGGAACCATCGATCATTGGGCAGAGTAAAGAGGCCCCGATCGGCCTGATCCGTAAATCGTAATCTGCCCGCTTCAGTCAAGTCATTGCAAGCCCTGATCATTGCCCAAGCGACGTAATAAAGAAAAGCCGACCTCCATCGCGCTGGTCGTCAACCAGAACGAAATTTTCTACCGGCTGCGCATGCCGTGGATAAGTCTGCTCCGGGAAAACGGCTACGAGGTCTTTGCGGTCGTCGCGAGCGGGGCCTGGAACGACCCGATCGAAGCCGGCGGCGCTAAATACGTCGAATGGAAGCTGAGCCGCAGCGGTCGTAACCCATTCGCCGAAGTTGGCTCGGTAGTTGGTCTGTCGCGGATCTTCCGCCGAATCAAGCCCGACATTGTTCAGAACTTCCACACCAAGCCCAACATCTACGCGCCACTTGCGGCAAAACTGGCCGGTGTTCCCATAACAGTATCGACCGTGACAGGGCTCGGCTACACATTTGTCGACCGGCCCGGGCCTGGCGGCAAAATCGCGCGGTGGCTGAACCTCGGGATGTACAGGTTTTCGAACCGGCTCGCCGACGAGGTGGCCTTCCAGAACCCCGACGACATGGAACTGCTGAAGGCCAGGGGCGGACTGGCGCAAAACAAGGGTCGTCTGATCCCGGGCGGTTCTGGCGTTGACGTGACCGAGTATCACCCCGGAACCCGTAAATCTGCCGAATCGATGCAGCTTCGCAGATCCCTGGGCATTCCTGAGAGTGCGTTTGTCGCGTTGTTTGTGGGCCGCCTGCAACTCGACAAAGGACTGGTCGAGTTCGTCGAGGCCGCCCAAATAATAAGACGAAAGCAAAAACGTCGGGACATCGTGTTCGTGATGGTCGGCGCTCCCGACCCCGGCAACAAGAGGTCGCTCCCGGACTCGACGCTGGCGCAGTGGAAGGCCGAGGGCGATGTCGTGATAACGGGTCGACGCGAAGACGTACCAGAGCTGATGGCGATGGCGAACACCATTACGACCCCTACGTTCTATCGCGAGGGCCTCCCCAGGACGCTGCTGGAGGCTGCAGCGACCGGTCTCCCGTTGATCGGCACTGACATGCCCGGTGTGCGTGAAGCAATTACCGATGGAGTGAACGGAATTTTGATCCCGGCGCGTGACTCCGCCGCACTCGCCCGAGCGGTCGAAGAGCTGGCGGATGATCCCGGCATGTGCGAGCGGTACGGCGACGCGTCGCTGGAACGGGCGAAGAACGAATTCGATCACCGGCGGGTTGTCGGGGAGTACCTCAAAATGTACGAGGAACTCTGGAAGCGAGCATAACGGGGGCGTACTCGCCGGAATGAGTGCGGTTTACGTTCGTGCATGTTTCGCCTGCTCGTGGCACGATTGCTGCGGCGCTACCAATTCACGGTTATTTTAGATGGTCGAAGTACTTGCAATAATCCCCGCACGCGGTGGAAGCAGAGGGCTCCCCGGCAAGAACCTGCGCCCACTGGCAGGACACCCCCTGATCGCATACAGCATTGCCGCCGGACTCCAGGCGAAGCTCGTGGACCGGGTCATTTGTTCGACCGACTCGGAGGAAATCGCCGATGTCGCCCGGCAGTACGGCGCAGAAATTCCTTTCATGCGACCCGCCGAACTGGCACAGGACGACAGCCCGGATATTGAGTTCTTCAACCACGCGATCGCCGAGCTGGGCAAGACCGGGTATCGGCCCGACATCATCGTCCAGCTAAGGCCGACGGACCCCATACGAAGGCCCGGCCTGGTCGATGAGGCCGTGCAAATGATGATCGACAACCCAAACGCCCACAGTGTGAGGACGATCACAGAACCTGGCTACAGTCCATACAAAATGTGGACCATAAACGAAGCTGGAACCCTCGATCCCCTGCTGCAGGTCCCGGGTGTCGCAGAGCCGTTCAACCTGCCGCGGCAGGAACTGCCGGAAGTCTGGTGGCACATCGGTGTGCTGGATGTGGTTAAAACCGACGTCGTGACCGAAACCGACTCGCTCAGCGGTACTGTTGTTTTACCGCTGAAAGTGGACCGCGCAACCTCGGCCGATATCGATACGCTCGACGATTTCGAACGCGCCGGAAAGCTGATCCAGAATCTGGATTGTGTGAGGCCGTAACTGGACGCCGCGCCGGTCTCGACCAGTCGACCAAGCGACATTATTCCCAGATAACCAGATGAAAAAGCGCCTCGTCATAGACAGTCAGTTGGCCGCGCAAGACCCGGCAGGCGTGTTCGACGGTGACTGGAGTTGGCCCGTCGCCCAGTCGGAGTACGACGATCCGATTACCGAGTTCATCGAATGGTCCGATGAACTTCACTCCGGGCTCAGCAACTCACCGCGGCTTCTCGACGCTTTCTTTCTGAGCAAAGCAGTTCTCCTCAAGGACCTCTCGTACCTCTCAGCGGCCTGGGTTGATATAACGATTTCCGACCAGCACGGGTTTGCACCAGTCTACGATGCCGACAAGTATCTCTATCGGATGGTTCAGGAGAATTCCTATCCCCGGGTCGTTCCCAGTGAGGTCAGGAGCATTCGGAAGCCAGTTGGATTCCGACGAAAGGTTCGCGAGTGGGCAGCACGATACGGACGCAGAATCAGCGACCGCAGAGCGCTTCGCTCGTCGGTTATCGATAGTTTCTCGATAGGCGGGAACGAGCTAACCAGGCAAATAGCTCCGAGTAACACACGCCGGCTTCGGCTGACGCACGATGAGCTGATTCGCGCGCGACCCGCCCAGGCCATCCCCCACGATGTCGCGGAACTGGCGAAACTGATCAGTTCGAGATTCAGCACCGGGCTCGAAGCCGCCACCGGGACAATCAGCCTCAAATTCGCGGAATATATCCACTGGCTTGTGAAGAAACATCTCTCAACGGCATGGAACGACGCGGGAGTCGGCAACGTCCCAAACCAACCTCCTCAAAACTCCAGACTATTTACCGGAACCGGGGGAGGATACGCGGCACGACTTATGGCATATCGGTTCTGTCGATCGGGGCTCAAGGTTCTGCGTACAACGCACGGTGGCGATTCACCCCTCTTCGACGATGTGATGTTGCCGTCGGTAGAGTTTCCGTTCGCCTCGACTTACGTGGCTTTTGGGGAACTCGGGGCCCGGTCTCTGGCTGACAGCATCAACAAACGCACGGAGTCGGTCACTCCGGATTATGCAAAGAGCGTCGTTGCGGCAGGATCAAAAGTCCACCAGACAATCCGTGACCTGGCGCAACCGGGATCAGATCGCAAAGTGAGCACAGTAAGCGTTATTACAGGGTCCTTTACCGGGATGTACCCGGTTTTTCCCCACATGAAACTCCACGATGTCGTTTACATGGAATGGCATCGGCGGTTGCTGGCGATGGTACGCGATTTGGGTTATCGAGCACTTTCGAAGCGACACCCGAAAGGATTGTTAACGGATCGGTTAATTTTTCGAGATGTCGCGCACGATGAGCTAATAAATACTCCAATGAGCGCGGTCCAGGAGTCGACAGACGCCTACGTAATTGACCTCCCTGCGAGTGCGTTCATGGAGGCGCTCTGCACAATGAAACCGGTGATTGTCATTGACATCCCAATACGTCGAATGCGGGCCAGTACCCGAGCCCAAATCTCAAAATCAGTCGAGTTCATAAGCGCGTCTTTTGACGACAGAAACCGTGTGGTAATCAATCAAGAAGAACTTCGAACGGGACTGGAAAAGCCAGTCGATATCGATGCCCGCGAACAGCTTATTCAGGATTATTTATTGAGGCCATCGACAGATTTTGGATCGTTTTTTGAGTGATTTATCAAACCCCCTGACGATATAGACTTCAACCAGACTCTGAACACCGGGAGAACTGTCCTGTCGCTGAAAAACGTTAGAGCACTCGCCATGGATTTCGATGGCGTGTTCACAGACAACCGCGCACTGGTTTTCGAGGACGGTCGCGAGGCTGTATTCGTGAGCCGCGCAGATGGCATGGGAATCGCCCTGCTACGCGAAATCGACTTTCCAATGGTTGTCATCTCGACGGAGAAGAACCCGGTGGTTTTGGCGCGCTGCAACAAACTTCAGATCGAGTGCATCCAGGGAATCGACGACAAGCTTCCAGTGTTGCGTGACTGGGCTTCCAAACACGGTTTGGCGATGGATCAAATTGCGTATGTCGGCAACGACGTTAACGATGTCGAGTGCATGGAATCTGTCGGAACATCAATAGCGGTTGCCGATGCCCATCCAGCCGCGGCGGAGGTCGCAAACCTCGTGCTATCCGCAGCCGGTGGACGAGGGGCCATTCGAGAAGTTGCGGATATGATTGTCGCCACGAATTGAGACTCAACTCACGAGAATTCGTCCCTGAATTTGTCAACGCCCCAACGGTCCCAATTTCACATCCAGGACAGCAATACATGGCATCGACCTTCAAAATTGGAAACACCGAAATCGGCCCCGGCCTGCCCGTTTACATCGTTGGCGAGATTGGGATCAACCACAACGGTGATATCGAGATCGTCAAGAAACTCGTTGACGTTGCTGCAGAGACGGGCCTGAACGCGGTCAAGTTCCAGAAACGGACCCCGGAGTTGTGCGTCCCGCGCGATCAGTGGGATATCGAGCGAGATACGCCCTGGGGCGTGATGAAGTACATCGATTACCGGCACAAGGTCGAGTTCAACCAATCTGAGTACCAGGAAATCTCCGACTACTGTGCGGCAAAGGGCGTCGACTGGTTCGCTTCACCGTGGGACGAGGAAGCCGTAGATTTTCTCGAGGGGTTCGATGTCCCCTGCTACAAGATCGCGTCGGCGTCGGTGACCGACATCCCGCTTCTGGAGAAAATCAGGAGTATGGGACGTCCGGTAATCATGTCGTCAGGAATGTCGACCATGGACGAAATCCGCGCCGGTGTAGACGCACTGGGTCGCGAAAATCTCCTCATTTGCCACTCAACCAGCGCCTATCCATGTGACCCGACCGAGTTGAACTTGAGGATGATCGGTACGCTCGCCGAAGAGTTCGGGGTACCGATCGGCTATTCAGGGCATGAGACGGGACTGTCGACAACCGTCGCTGCCACCGTCCTCGGGGCCTGCCTTGTCGAGCGCCACATCACTCTCGACCGGGCCATGTGGGGCTCTGACCAGTCGGCATCGGTGGAGCCGCAGGGAGTGGCCCGACTGGTACGTGACATTCGTGTGGTTGAATCGGCGTTGGGCGACGGCGTGAAAAAGGTATATGACAGCGAGCTCGGCGTGATGCAAAAACTCCGGCGCGCACCGAGCAGGTAAGAACGGTTTGCCGACGGCAGCAGATCGGGTTTTCGGTGGGGCGACGGTCCCGCAGTAGGTTCAGCGACACCCCCAACTTCACAGGAGCGCGCCGGACATCCTCGATCACACAGTCAAACTTCCTGGTAAGTGACTGTGCACACCAACGATCAAGATGGGGTTATCTCGTAGTTCCATCTACCTCAGTGTGGCATTGTCAAACTGTGGACATGTCTCGCCACTCAACTGGGCCACTAATCCACGAGTTCTAATACCCGGAATTCGACGAGCATGCGCGATCCGCAATTTGATGAGCTTACAGAGCAGATCGAAGAGGTCGGTCCGAAGGACAAGCCGACTCATGCGACAGCAATGACATGTCAGGTCTGCGACTACCTCTTCGAGATTAAACCGGGCGTGACGCAGAAACTGCAGCGCGCAACAAGCCGCTAGAACGGCAACCATCCATGTCCACCGCAGGTTCACTCGCCCGCAAATTGATCCCCACCTATGCTTACGCCCACCTGCGAGCGATTCGAGGCGATTTCCAGTACCAGGAAAGGTTGGGCAAACTCAAGCCAGTGTGGACTGCATACGGTCTGTTGATGGCAGTGCGGGCCGCGGCAAAGTTCGGAAGAAAATCGATCTCCGTAGCCGAGTTCGGAGTAGCAAACGGACGTGGCCTCCGCAGAATGACAACACTTGCGGAAAAACTTTCGGCTCAATCAGGTGTGAGCATCTCGGTTTTCGGCTTTGATTCGGCCGAAGGTCTGCCGGCGATAGCGGACTATCGCGATCACCCGGAACTGTTCAGCGAAGGCGATTATCCGATGCAGGATTTCGAATCGCTGCAAACGGAACTCAATGGTCGGGCCAAACTGGTAATCGGCGATATTCGGGAGATCGAATCTCTTGATGAAGTTCTTTCCGATAGCGGGCCACTTGGCTTCGCGTCTATCGACTTAGACATATATTCATCTGCCAAATCTGCTCTGCAACTGCTCGCCAGGGCAGACGTTGGATCACTACTGCCAACGGTAAGCTTGCATTTTGACGACGTTTGGTCCGAATGGGGTTACAGTAAATTTGCCGGCGAGTTACTTGCAATCGACGAGATAAACGTCGAGCACGAAAGCCGAAAGATCGACTCCGACCGCTATGTCGACTACTGGCACGGCGGGCATGAGCCCTGGCATGCAGCGATGTACATGCTGCACTCGTTTGACCATCCTGATAGATTCAAAGCGTTCAGGTCCGGTACCCGGGCGATCATCTAGGTCCGAACTTGAACCGATTGATACTTCGGCTGGTTGCAGTGCCAGTGTCAACCGGCTGCGAACGATGTCGGAGTGGAGCCACTGTTTCGCACGGCTTCCGACCGAACCGCTCCATACTGCAGGAGGTATTGCATCCCAATTGCTCGGGTTCACGCACTACTACCGCACTACCCATGAAAGTGCGGATAACCGGGCAGCCATAGCTGTCTATATTCAACGATTGGACAGCGGTGATATTGGATTAGTTGAGGTCAATTGCCCCAACTGCCGCGCGACCAACGACCAGGTGTTATTCGATCGGGATAGATACGGAATTCCCTGGAAAACGGTGGTTTGCCGCGACTGTGGGATGGTTTATTCCAACCCTCAGATGGACGCCAGCTCGACCGTCGAGTTCTATGCTTCCGATCTTTATCGAAGAATCTACGGCAGCGGGCACCTGTTACGCGATTCGACTTCCATGTTCAAAATCGACAGGGTAGATCGCAGTCGCGACTACCACCGCCTTACCCACTACGATTTCATCATGGGGTCTGGAATCGAATTCGAGTCAGTTGTTGAAATCGGTGCAGGTGGCGGTTGGAATCTCATTCCGTTCATCGAAGACGGAAAGCACTGCGTCGGATACGACTACTCGCCAAACTTGGTGGCAGCGGGCAGACAACAAGGGATCGACATAATCCTTGAAGATCGGCGAGGTCTTATCGGCGAATACGATCTGATCATGTTGAAACACGTGCTGGAGCACGTCGACAATCCGGTCACGCAGCTTCGAGAACTCAGAGAACACGTCTCCGCGGATGGACACCTGTTCGTAGAGGTGCCGGGGATCGTCAAAAGGATTCCGTCCATCCAAAACGCGCACTATCACTACTTTTCCGAACGGACGCTGGCGTCTGTTGTCGAGCAGTCAGGATTTGAGATCACCAGTATTCGGAGCATCAACCGCAACGGGTACATACTGGTGCTGGCGAAAAAGTCCAATGAGTACGCTAGCCTGGTTCCAACTCCCGGGGAGCACGAGTGGGTGATCTCTATCGTTCGCCGAGGCAGGAGAGGCATGTTGAAGGCATTGGTGGCAGAAAGGCTTCCTCAACCACTCCTGGGCGCATTGAAGGTGATTCTCCGCAGGTAATTTGCGGTCTAATCGCCGCTCGGTTTCGTAAATCCAGACAGGGATTCGGTAAACTCCCGCGTCATTACCGGAGCACCAAACGATCAATGCCACGCCGAGCAAAAAAAAACCGTACGATCCCGGGTGCCGTCACCACGCATGACCGCATCGACCAGGCGATCATGTGGATCACGCTGGGCGCGCTGTTCATCATCCCGCTTGTCTTCAGCTACTTCAAAATCGTCGCCGTCTTCACCGAACTGAAACTGGTCACTCTTCACCTTGCCGCCGGGCTGATCGCGATGCTCTGGCTATGGCAATTGGTCTTCCGCCGATTGGACACAAGGAGCCGGCAAAACGACCGGATCAGTTGGGATTTAGTGCGCTGGGCGGGCCACAACCCGGCGCGGTGGGCCCTGATCAGCGCGGCGGTCTGGGTGTTTGCACAGATCGCGTCGACACTGCTTTCACCACTTCCAATAATCAGCTTCTTCGGCGGGGACGAAGCGCGATCCGGCTACAACCTCTACGACAGCATTTCACTCTTCGTTCTCTTTCTTTCAATTGCTCTGCGCTTCCGGTCGCGCCGGAGTCTCAAACTTCTCGCTTACACGTTGATTGCTTCGGGAACAGTCGCCGCGGCATACGGCATCGCGCAGCACTTTGGCTGGGACCCGATTGGGAATAACGCCGGCCGCACCAGGGTGATCGCCAGTTTCGGAAATACGCTCAATTTCGGCGCTTACATGGTAATGACCATCCCGGCGACGCTGGCCATGGTTTACAAGGATCGCAAACGTCGAGGAATCTGGCTGGCATTGATCGTCGGTGCGCTCGGCCTGCAGTTATCCGGACTGTGGTTCTCCGGCGGCCGCGGACCTTTTGTGGCAGCGGCGGCGGCGCTCAGCACCTTCTTCATCATCGCCGCAGCGCTTGGCTCCTATCGGGCCGTGGCAAAATCCGCCGGGATGCTCGCATTTTCGGGAATTATCGCCGCAGTCATCATCTCACTCCCCTCTCCACAGGGAGACGTCGGACTTTCACGCGCACTCAGCATTGGAACGTTAGGTGACGGGACATCGACCGACATCGTGGGTGGTCTTGCGGGTCGACTCAATATCTGGGGGTCAACGCTAAAACTGGCTACACGGTGGGACGTCCCAATCGAGGAACCGGTGGCGAATTCAATATTGCGACCAGTGTTCGGTTTCGGCCCGGATATGTTCATCTACTCGTTCCCGTTTGCCAGCAAACCGCAAACAAGGCTTTCAATCCTCGACCACGCCCACAATTACGAACTTCAGATATTGATGGAGCAGGGATTTGCAGGTCTGCTGGGATTCGCCGCGCTTACAGGCCTGCTTTTTTTTGCCGCATTCGCAATCGTTCGCAGGTTCCGGGCAGCGGGCCGTAACATCGACCTCACAGGGAGCCTGTTATTAGCGTTGCTTCCGGCGATGGTTGGCAAGATGGTCGAATTGCAGACCGGCGTACCAAGGGTTTCCGACCTGGCGATGACGTTCGCGCTTTTCGGCGCGGCCATCGCGTTGTACGAACTCGTTAATCGCCAACTGGAAGCCGATGCCGAAACCGATGCTTCACCTGAGGAGCCTGCGACCGGCCGGTCGCCAATGGCGCGCACCGCGCCGAACCAGTTGGTGCTCGGCTCAACGCTGTTAGCTGCCGTACTTGCCACCGCCGTGCTGCTGACAGTATTCGTTAGCTGGGACGTGCGCAGGCTCTCGGCCAGCATCTCTCTCGCCGCCGGGCACGACAGCCCGTCGCTCGACCGGCGTGCCCAGGTGTGGGCCGACGCTCAGGCGCGGGCTCCCGAACGAGAATCGTTTACACACAACCTGTCAGAGCAATATGTAAAGGTCGCGAAGGAACAGCGCGAACTGGGCAACGAAAACGAATCAATGCGGCTGATTCTGATCGGACGCGACCTCCTGCTCGAATACGAAAAGCGAGACCCGTTTGAGTGGGACGCGCAAATAGGATTATCGAAAATCGCAGCTATCCTGGCCGAATGGGGGAAGCTGGAATACACACAGGAACTCGCCGACCGGTCGCGCCGGATCGTCGAACTTTATCCGTCCTACCCGACGTTGGTCGGCACGGCAGCGACCGCCATGACGAGCGTCGGACTTCACGAACTCGCCATCGAATATGCCGACCGGGTCATCGCCGTAGAGGAAACTACCCAGCCGTGGTCGAAGGCGTGGTACGCAAAGGGCCGGTCGCTATTTGAACTTGGCCGCGAAGACGAGGCGATCACAGCGCTGATTACCGCCACTGAAAAACAGCCCGGTGCCGAGGGGGCCCTGCTGGCGCACCAGGTCCTTGCTGAGATTTATCGAATTCGCGGAGAAACGGAACTCTCCGAGTACCACAAAGAACAGGGAGCAGACGCGATCACGTTCGAGGAATGAGTCTGCTCCGCTCAATTGATTTTATGGCGGGATGAATTATCGAGCAAACTGCTGGCGATAATACCCAAACAATTATTTCGACCGGTGTTAACGAACCTCGGACCATACTCCATCTTCGTACCTCGTCAGCGCACCGATGTTGCCCCAGAAAACGTCGTCTGGGTGAACCGGCATTTGCGTTCCAAAACAGCTGTTCAAGATCAGATTGAACGTATTTACTGATGAGTTCGACTCCTCGAGCGCGGACCTTTCACAGCTTGATGGGAGAAGCACAGCCGACAGTATCGATGTCCGTTCGTAGAACAGCGCTTCGTTCGGATCGGCCACAATTTTCCCTTCAGTCCAATTCGAAGCCGGGCCATGGTCTGACTGGATGATGATTAGCGGAGGTGCCGGACTGGCCGCCATTATCTGTTCCACCGCTTGCAGTATCTGCGAATTTACAAATTCAAGTTGACCCACGTACTCGTCTTTGTGTTGCCACTCTTCTCTCCGCGTCTTGAAATCAGGCTGAATCAACCTGGGACCAGACGTTGGACCGGTCGCGCTAAATAGATACGGCGGGTGCGGCGGATAGTTGTACGAGAACACAAGCACGTCTTGTGCACCAGATTGGGCGACGGTTGCCTCCATGTTTTCGATAAAGCCTGTCCCTGCGGACCTGCGCCAGAGTTGCAGACGCGGCGGAAGCGCCCGCAATCCGGTCGACTCATAAAACGATATTGGAAATACTCTCGTCGCCACCGAGGTTGACCGTTCGGAGGATAACTCCACGCTCCGATACCCGATGTCGCCGAGTAGTCTGGCGAGAGCCGATTCCTCGAACCGCCAGTGGGCAGGATCCCGATCCGCCACCAACGATCGGGCCGATACAGGATCGATAACGCCCAGATTCTCCAGCTCCATCTGCCCGGGCAGCACCAGGCCGGTCGCCATGAAATTCGTGATCGCTTTTCGATTGACCACAAATCCGCGACTCTCCAACTGGTCTAAGAACGGTGAGTTGTCAAACCCAAAGTGGCGTTCAAGAACGTCGTCACGGGCATAGCCATCAAAAAGCAACCAGTAGATCGGGAACAGATCATCGGGTCTGTCCAGAACCACGCCAGTTGTCGCGCGTTCTGTCTCAAAACTATACGACTGGGACTGCCGCAGCCCCCATAACGAGAAGTTCCAAAGGGTTAGCGCCAGTACGAGGACCAGCGTGTAACGCGCGATTGTGAGGTTCCAGGTAACAAATCGACTGGCCGCGAAATATACGAGCAACGTCGCCACCACCGCCAGCGGCAGAAATATTCGATCGGAAAAAAAGAGCCGGTTGCGAATGAAATCAAATGCGACAACGTCGCTAACGAACCCCTGAAAATATCCGTAAAAAGCAAACGTTATATATCCGGGCAGCACTAATCGGCTCAACGCTTTAGACACCCGGCGAACAGCCAGCCACACCGCGACGAACCCGAACGCGATGAACGCGGAAACAAACGCCGACCATGTAACTGCGCTGATCGGCGACTGGGAGGGGGGTGATTCGCCGGCCAGAAATGCGACGGTGAACAGTCCGATGCTCACGAAAAGTACGGCAACAGAAACAGAAGGACCGATGAGCACGCCTCTAACCCTGGTCAGTAAACTCATAGAGCACTCTCCCGCTGTCCGCCAATTCTTGCCTGGTCTTAAGAGAAAAATGATCGGAAAACGCCTGCTCAAACCCTGCACGGGTGTAGTCGTGATGTTGTCCACTCTTATTCGCGCTGAGCAGGTCGACCATCGGGTCCCCGGGCGGAACAAACTCGATTATCAAGCAGGGTGAAATTTCGCGGAAATGTGCGGCCACCCTCTCCATGGGTATCCCGGCGCTGATCACGAGATGGTGAATCAAAGCGAGCGCGAGTGCCTTCTGCGGTTTCACCCGTGAACGGAAGCCCGGTCGCTCTCGCCCTGCCCAACCGCGACCTGCCGAAGGATCTGTAAGGTCCAGCACCGCGGTGTAAATGTTGGTAACGCCCCGCTGTTCAAATTCTCTCGCGGCAAGTTCTACGCTATCGTGGTCGCTGTCCACCAACACCACATTGTCGGCATATTTTGACGCGATGGCACTGAATCTTCCGGCGTTGCCACCAAGGTCGAGAATTAATTCGCACTTTCCACCCGCGGCCAACCAGGTATCGACCAACTCCTCCTTGTGGGACATTGCCCGATCGGAGTACGAGTTGTCCGAGTAATAGGTTGCCCAGTCGCCCTTTTCAATCGGATATTTGAGCGATTGCACAGTGCTGCGAAGACTGGTGAGTAAACCCTTCAAGGCCCTGATCGAAACGGCCTTGACCCGCAAATTCCGGCCACCGTCAATTGAGCTTTTGCGGATCGACCTGCCGTGGAGATGAAGGTGCCAGAGCAGTCCCCAGTTCAGCCAGCTCCTGACCGGCATCATCGAACTGGCCGCATCCAGCGGATACCCGTCCATTCCCACTGAATTGAACAGATTCGGCGGGCGTTTGAAGCGCGCGGACAACGCCAGCGGTGCCAGGAAATGTTCACAGAATTGCTTGTAACCTACCCACGGTTGCCCTTCGGCGCGCACATCGAAACTTCCGAAATCGATGAATATTGGGCGAACTCCCTCGAACAATACGTTGAAAGCCGTGCCATCTCGCAACGTGAATCCGGCATCTACCGCTTCGATCTGAATGTCGAGAGTCAGCAGCGCTGCCTTCTTCAACAAAGAAAATGGCCACTCGTACGGGTAGGTAACTACAGGGATTCGGCGCGGCTCGAGCACTACGGCTCCATTTGCACCAGCGAACTCCACACTGACGTCCCGATGCTCAACCAATCGGCGGCTTTCGGTCAGGCTCGTGTAGAAGTCTGACTCAAGAAACCTGCGGCTCGCATCTGCCAGGCGAGGACCGACATGCCGAATCAGGGTTCCGTCTTTTTTTTCGGTCAGGAATCCGAACGGGTCCCGTAACGAACTGGCGGTGCGATCAGGCTCACTCACCTTCGCGTCGCTGTCCGAAGAGACCGCCGATCTTTTCGGTGACACGGCCCCACCATAGCCTGATAGTGAGAATCCCACCGAGAATCGTGGCGGCAATCACCTGGAAGACCAGTGAGCCGAACGATGGATCGATATACCCGATTGGGATCATTTTCAACGCTTTCGAACTGGTGACACCTGTGAGAAGTGACAGCACCCGACTGGGAAAAACGGGACTTTGATCAACGACAAAAACGCGCGTTGCCCGGCCACTCGTACGACTGAGTTGTCTGAGAATAGCATTGTCTAACGGCAAGGTTCATGCACTTGCACTGCCTGGATTTGCGCGTTTAGAACTTACTCCTCGCGATTACCGGTGCGGACCCGAGAGCTGGACGGTTTGGCCTCGAACGAAAGACCTCGATCAATCACCAGACCGCCCATAATCGTCGATCAGTCCACGTTAACACGATCGTAGCTGAGTCGTCCTGATCGGCTCTGACCGCCAGATCGCCTCGCGTAAGCGTGCAAAATCGCTGACCGCGCGCTTGCTGCGAAAATCCCCGGGAACCGGGGGTGCATCCATCCATCCACCGGTGGCTTGTGGGCCGTGTCCGATCCACATATTCAATCCGCTCGAAGACTGCAGCGTTGGCAAGCCCATGGCCCTGGCATTCCTGGCAATCCATGGGGAAACAATTAGCGCGGAAATCACGAGCACGACCGCGAAGTTTATCGTTGTACGACGAAGATCACGCCGATTGACCATGTAATGCGCACCAAACGCAATGAACGGCACGCTGATGGCGATCGGTCGAGCCAGAATGGCAAATCCAGTCAGTTCTCCGATCAGCAACAAGCCGGTACTGCTTAGTCCCTCAATTACTCGAATGGCAAGCCAGGTTATAAGTAAAAGCTGGTATACAAACAATGATTCAGAACCGAGCGTACCTGAGTACAGAATCAAAGTGGGATTCAGGGCGACTATCAGAGCAGCGATCAGCGCCGTTCGCCGATCCAACAGGTACCTGGCGATCAGCTAGGTGAGTATCACCACACCCACGCCCATCAACGCGTTGACCAACTGGGCTGCTGTCAAAGAACGACCGAAAACACGTTAGACCAGGGAGAGGAAAAAGGGCCATCCGCCGGGGTAAAAGGCGCTCGGGTCACCGGCCTGATCAACATAACCTCGGGCTTCAGCAAGACCGGGCGCCAATCGATCGTACCGGCCGAAATCGGAGTAGGGAACCGTACAGGCATAAAACACCCATCCGACTCGCAGCAGTCCGGCTAAAACCACGATAGCCAATATAACTTGTGGGCGCTGACGAATGACTTAACCCATGGCAGGGTCGATGTTTTCAGTTATGTGCAGATCCGGGACGAGAAACTTCCTTTCTCAGATCTGAACCTTCCAGTTACCCTTGGCCATCGGGGAACCTGCAACGCGTTTTCTTGACGGCAGTAACCAGAAACCGGACTGTACACCACCATACAGATTAGCGATGTTAGCGGCACGGACAGGTGTCAACCCGGTCTGGGGTTGCCCACCTGATTCCAACACATCACACCTTTTCTGTACAAAATTCGCCCAAATCGACCACTGTCATATTATGTCCGGCAGAGTGTCAAAAAGGTCGAAATTTCCACGGCTGGCGACAGCCTTCCTTCCATCGCTCGTACCAGGCGAACTGGTATACTACCGGTGAGTTTGAACTTGATTTGAACCGGGAAATGCGGTGGTAGCTCAGTGGTAGAGCTTCTGCCTTCCAAGCAGAATGTCGCGAGTTCGAATCTCGTCCGCCGCTCCAACTGAAGCCAAACTGAAGCCCGACATGCGGTCGGGTTTCTGATTTAACGGATTGACACCCTAAAGACACCAATCGGGGGAGAAAGTCGGCTATTTCTGCCCTGTTCCCGCACCCCCCTCAGCCACCCCAGCACCGACAGGCCCCGACGACAAGCGCAGCAGCAAGCCCGTGCATAACAGCCTGCATGGCGTTCCAGCCGTTGAGCAACCGCGGGTGAGGTGCCCGAAAGCTTCCACAAAGCCTGCTGGCGTGGCGAAGGTCGCAAGCACACCTGGTAGGACGTCCGACACCCTGGGGAGACACCCCGCCTACTTCCTACGAAAATGCTGATCGGTCGACTTGCTTCAACAAATCACCGGAATTCCAGTCCGTAAATGCAACCGTCTTCGCCTGTCTGCCCCTCCGCATCGAGTCATCGACGGTTTCTTACTAGATCGATGTAAAAACAAGTGTTATTGCCCAACTCCTTTGTGTGAGAACGTGAGCGCGCGTGAGTACACGCCCCGTCATATTTATTTGGATGGAAGACCAACAATGGTTGCGAAATCGGATGGAAGATCATATTGATCGATACCGCCAAGCCTTGGGTCGCGTAACCTGGCCAATGGCTAGTCGCCGTGGGGCTGTGGGTACAAACAGTGGGCGTGAACTCACTCCGTGTACTCACACCCAAACACGTGCTCTTTACGTGCGAACCAGATCGGGATCGAATACGTCTAGATTGGTCAACGTCGGGCAACTGTGCGAGTGCGGAAAGGCATTCATTGGCTGAGGAACAGCTGCTGATTCTGGTTGTTTCTGCCCTGCCAAAGCCCCGACGACCAGCACAGCAGCAATCCCGTACATGACCGCGTGCATGGCGTCCGCGCCGTTCAGCCAACACGGGACGCTAGCTTGGGTACCACTGCGAAGCCCGCAGGCGTGGCGAAGGTCGCCAGTCCACCTGGCACGGCGACCAGCTAGCCCCTGGCAGACCCCCGCCCCCAACTACTTACAGCAAACGCGTTGGCCGACGGTGGGTACTATGCCCCGGATTGTCACGGCGGAAGTTGGCGGTCTAGTTACCGCTTTTGGTCTGAACTAGCGTTCGCCT
>JADFLG010000038.1 GCA_022564545.1 Chloroflexota bacterium
ATCCCCGTTGGCACCATCTCAACTGGCGCATCGTGATCCGGAATGGCAAAGCTCTGGAACACCACATAGTCATGAATATTGCCGTCCAGGTCGACTGCGAGCAGAGAGTTTCCGCCGGAGTCCGACACAATCCACCCACCGACTTCAGGCGCGTTGACAATGTCATAAGGGTTGGAGAATCGGTTTTCAGTCGGAGAAAAAGCATCGGTCACCGGCGTCACAGCCTCGTATCCGGATTCACCTGTGATGCGGTAGAGACGCGCTGACTTGTCGCCGCGAAACTCGCCCACGATGACGAACACCTCCCCGTTGAGAAGGCTGATCGCTGATGGACCGGCTGTGTATGCCGCGTCGGGACCTGTATTGAGCGCGTGTGGCAGGCGGGTAGTGGTGAGAGAACGGACTTCGCGGTCACGTGTGACTCTGAGCACCTGACCGCCACCAGTTTCTGCGATCAGCAGGTTCCCGTCCTGGTCAAGAGCGAGTCCGCGTGGCGAAGTAAGTCCTTCAACCAAAACTTCAACCACAATCTCATCATAGTGGGCTAACTCGCTAGCGCACGCCACCGAAGCAGCGATTATGAGGAGAGGAGCGATGATCGATATTCGGCAAGCTGATAGATGAAGGTTCCGTGCGACTAACTTTAGACATGGATTCATGGTTATTAACAGCCTTCAATTGAGCGGTGTTGCGCGTGATGCTCTAAACGGTTTTACGCAGCGTTCATCGCATCTTCGATCCAGCCGTCCCATATCGCCTGGTTGTCGGCGATCCACTCATCGACGTGACGCTCGATGTCCGACTGTAAGTCTTCACCCTGGTTCATGCGGTTGTTCTGCTGCGCTACAGTGGGCAGTTCAAGTCGCATAACTTCGAACAGCATCTTCGCTGCCGGGTTGCCAGCCAGGAAGTCGGAGTTGGCGACAACGTGGATGTCGCTGGCTGACCAACCGCTCAGCAGCGGGTCTGATACAACTCCGATCATGCCGGCGTTCTTCATGTCGCTTGTTTCGTTCCGAATGGTCTTCGCCTCCAATCAACGTTTCACATTCTCAGTCTCCGATTGGCGTCCGGACGTCAGCCTGCCGGTTGCTCTGTGGCTGGGCCTTGACACTCATATTCCTGGCCATTGCCGTCCGGCTCACCGTCCTGGCCTGGCAGTGATACCCAAATGGACCAGAGTACTCAACGGCTTCGAGAGCCGTATTTTTGGCGAGTGGGTGCTATTGCCTGAAGCGATATACCCGGCAGTTAATATACTGGTCTTTACGACCGGTTGGATCGGAGGATTGAGTGACTTTGCGGGCCAAGCCAATTCATCCGATCCAGGCTCGTTCGTTTTCACGGTTTTCTTCTATTTAGGAATTCTTCTGTTTTTTATCCAAGCAGCAATTGGCTGGCTCAACATAAAAAAAGAGATCCTGTTCCTAAATCAGAGTAGTAGCCCCCTCGGGCATCTCACAGTCAGTTCTCTCGCACGCAGCAGGCTGATCGTTCCAATACGCACTGAGAATTGAGGTGGGATCTGCACTGAGTATTTGTCACCGAACTAAGTCTGTGACGCGATCGTGACCTTCACCCCGAAAACGGTGCCACGGGAAGTGTTAGATTTTCGGGATGATTCTGGCCTTGGAAGAAGAGGGTCATCCTATGAAGAGATCGAGATATACGGAAGAGCAGATCGCCTTCTACTCGTTGAAGGAGGCGCAGATACTGGCAGAACGGTGGAGACGGGAGTACAACACGATCCGACCGCACAGCTCACTCGGATACCGGCCGCCAGCACCGGAGACAATCAGGCTCAAGCAGGCCATCGGACCAACATGACGAGTGGTACAGGTATTGGGGGCAGGTCATGGTTAATTCCTTCTCCCCTGGGGAGAAGGAGTTTTAAGGCAACCTCAAGGGAGAAGGACGCCGGGCCGATAACGACAAAAAGCCCCGGCTGCGACGCCGGGGCCTTTTCATTTGATCAGTTTCTGGATATTTGGTTTTCTGGCCGGCCAACTAATCGATCTGACGCAGTATCGGGTCGAGGCGGTCTCGCAGCCAGTCGCCCAGGAAGTTCAGTGAAACCACGACCATGAAGATTGCCGCCGAAGGCACGAGCACCTGGTGCGGGGCAATTGTCAGGTAGTCCCGCCCTTCGTTCGTCATTACGCCCCATGCTGGCGTCGGTGGTTGAATTCCAGCACCCACGAAGCTGAGCACCGATTCAGCGAGGATCAGGCCCGAGGTGCTCAATGTCCCGACCACGATCGCCGTGTTCATGATCCCGGGCAAAAGGTGCTTGAACATGATGCGGAAATCGGAAGCGCCGGTCACACGGGCTGCTGCGATATAGTCCATCTGTTTCAGCACCATGATTTGGGCGCGGATAACCCTGACGAACGCGGTCCACGAAATCAGCGCGAGCACGAACAGGAGCACTGTCAGGCCGCGTCCGAATATCAACACGACGATAAGCGCGACCATCAGGAACGGCATTGCGTACCAGATATCCACGATCCTGGTGATCACCTCGTCAACTATCCCGCCGTAGAACCCGGAAACCATTCCCAGCGTCACACCGACGAACATTCCAAGGAAGAGAGAGACCATTACCACCTGCATCGAGATTCGCGCACCGTGGAGTACACGGGTGAAAACGTCGCGACCGATATGGTCTGAGCCAAGCAGGTGGAACCCGGCCGGCCACAGGCTGTATCGGGGTTGGTCTTGTTTTTCTGCGGGTAGTTCAGAGAACCTAAATATTCCAAGGTGACGGTCACCAACGGGACCAATATCGCGCTCGTATGGCGCGACGGTCGGGCCGATGATTGCAGCGATTACCAGGATGATCAGAACGAACCCCGGCAAGACGGGATACCGGCGCATGAACCACCAGGCGGTGCCAATAAACGACCTGTCGACCGTCGGCGGCCGAAGGGGAGTGTCGAGAGTAGAGCTATCTACGTGCTCGAACTCCCTCGGGGCGTCAGACGTTGCCATCAATTTTCCTCATCAGGCTTTAGTCCCGCTGATCCGGACTCTCGGGTCGATCAGTGTGTATGCGATGTCCGCGATCGTCGCGAAAACCAGGTAGATCAAGATGAAGACGAAGACCGTGCCCAGCAATAACGGAAAATCGTTGTCGTTGACCGCACGGAAAAGGGCGTCATAGCCGATGCCAGGCCATGCAAACACGATCTCGACGACCAGGGCGCCGTTCAACCAGCCCGAGAATACCAGGAGTGCCGACGTGACCGGGGCGATCAGGGCGTTGCGAAGGGCATGCTTGTATATGACCCAGTTCCAGCCCACGCCCTTCGCACGCGCGAGGCGTATGTACTCGGAATCAAGTACTTCGAGCATTGACGACCGGGTCAGGCGCATCAGGCTGGCGGCAGCGCCCCAGCCGAGGGCGATACATGGAAGGACGTACTCCTTCCAGTTGAAATCGGGCGATCTTCCGCCCGCCGGAAACCAGCCCAACACGACGGCGAAGATCCAGATCGCCACCAGGGCAGTTACAAACGGGGGCGCGGCCTGCCCGACGATGGCCACGCTCCTTCCGAAATAGTCCCAGAAAGTGCCGCGCTTAACAGCGGCCAATACCCCCAGTGGTATTCCCAGCAGTATCGCGAAAATCCAGCCACCTACCGCGAGCTGGACAGTTGCGCCGATCTTCCCTTTGATCAGGTCGGCGACAGGACGGTCACGGGCGAGCGAGATGCCGAGGTCGCCGCGCAGCGTCCGGCCAATCCAGGTGACGTACTGCTTCCACAGGGGTTCGTTAAGACCAAGACGTTCGCCAAGGCGGTCCCACTGCTCCTGTGTGATACCCCACCCGGAGTCGGGCACGAACAGCTCCCTGGGGTCGCTGTGGAACTGGATGAGGATGAAAATCGCCATCGTCGCCCCGATCACCGAGATGATCGATGAAAAGAACCGTCTTGCTAGAAAATTAGCCATTTACTGGATACTTCCCGGGTCGTGCCGCAACTGTTCAGACTCCGTGCAGCGTATCAGTTTTCAGGACCGGCAGCATGTTACCCGAAAGAGAGTCCGGGCGGGCCTCCGCTTAGAAGCAAACGCCGCGGGAAATCGGGTTTCCGAGCAGTTAATGTCGACAGTCGCTAACTGCTGGAACGTCGCAAAAACGAATAAGGTTTTTTTGCGACTGCATCCCTTCCACATTTCTGACTTAAAAGCAAGACGGGGGCCGGATAATCCGGCCCCCGTCCCAGTTAGCGAACTAACTTCGTTTCAACGGCATGAACTGCCTAGTTGAGAACGATGAACTCAGGGTTACCTGACACGTTCGAGTAGTGCTGCTGTCGTCCGTTCCAGGACTTGATGCGGTCGTTGACCACAATGCCCTTCGGAACCTGGAATACACCAGCGTACTGAACGTAGAACATGCTCCAGTCGACCCAGTTCAGGTGCTTCTCGGAGCGGACGCTGGCGTCCTTTTCACCGAGAATCTCAAACAGCCACTTGGCACCGGCCTGCGACTCGAAACCAACACCCCAGCCAGGTCGTGACGACGATGTGTCCACCGTCGGCATTGGCCAGTCAAGCGGGTATACGTTCGAGTGAACGTCACCGTTCTTCAGAACAGGCAGGAACTGGATGCGTTGTCGCATCCTCGGGCTGATGACTCCACCGTAGTCCTCGACAAGACCTGAAATCGGAATTCCGAGCCGTGCCCAGTCGGACATGATGGTGTCTGCAACTTCAAGACCAACGGGGCCTGCCTCGGCCGCGTAGGCCTGCAGTACCAGTTCGCCGAAGCCCTGGCGTACGTTGTTGACCAGCGGGTAACCGGCAAGCTCAAGGAGCCTGTCGGCTTCGACCAGGTCGCCGTCAGTAAGCTTCCACGGGACACTCTGCATGGTGCCCGAGCAGGTGATCTTGTTACCGAGCGGGTCGAAACAACCGGTCATGCGAGTCGGGTCCCAGCCAGGGTACTCAGGACCCATGTACTCGGAGTAGATCGCCGTGCCGATGCCATTCAACAGAACTTTGTTGATTTCCCCGCGGTCGATGGCGACCGAAAGGGCAAGCCGAACGAGTCGGGCCTGCTCCATGTCGTCCATACCGGGCGGGTTGTTCGTGTCGGTGTAAGGGGCGTTGCCACAGAGGGTGAAGCCAAGGCTACCAGCGCCACCGGGGCCGTTGCCATCGGTGCATGTGTTGCCCTGGTCGCCGAACACGTTGCCGATCCACGGGTAGTCAATTTCGTAAGGCGGTGCGTCCCACGGGTTGAGCGGCTCAGCCGTGCGGGCGTGCTGGTTCTCCCACAGGTTGCCGGGGAACAGGATTGACTGACCGACGAAACCACCAGGCATCGTCTCCAGGAAGCGGAATTCGCCACTGGCAACGACGGCCGGGAGGAGCTTGTAGTCGAGTACGACCATGTCGATCTGACCGTTCTTCAGCATCGAGATCTGCACCGTGGCCTCAGGGACCTGAATTGCCGTGATCTTCGCTACGTTAGCGACCTGTCGCCAGTGCTCGCTGACAGCTTCGACCGAGCAGCGGTCGCCCGGCACGCAGTCATCGCTCTGGACGTAAGGACCGGTGCCGACGTGGTGTGAGCGTGCCCATTCAAGTCCCTTGTCTTCAACAGTCGTCACCTTGTGCGGACCACGTGCGGCTGAGAGACAGCCGAACTGTGAAATCGGCAGGCAGTAGAACACCGGAGAGACAAGACCGATTTCGACGGTGTATTCATCGATAACCTTGGCCTCGAGGAAGATGGCTGCGAAGTCACCGGCGTCACCATAGGTGGTGTCCGGGTTCGTCGTTGCGTTCGAGCGGTTGAACCACTCGACGAGTTCGGCAGCGTTGAGCTCACCGAAATCCCTGTTCTCAAAGCCAATCGGGCTCTGCCACTTCAAACCCTTCTTCAGGGTCAGCCGTGCACGTGTGCCGGCAACGTCAATGTCCCACGTGTCAATAAGGTTCGGGGACATCGGGTTACCGTCTTCAAAGACAAACAGCTCTTCCTCGACACCTCCGATCTGCCGGGTAGCTGACGTGCGGTACGGGCCGACATAGCCGATTCCGTAAACGGATTCGAGTGTGCGCATCCCGTAAACGATCGAACCACTCGGGCCACCCATGGCGCCGCTAACGGGCGCAGGAGTGTTAGTGGCTACAGCCTGGGCTACCGTTGCGGCAGCTTCGGCAGGCTTCGCCGTAGCAGCAGCCGCAGCAGCATCAGCTGGTCTGGCAGCTTCGGCAGGCTTCGCCGTAGCAGCAGCCGCAGCAGCATCAGCTGGTCTGGCAGTGGCCGCAGCCGCTGGCGCTGCACCACCTGATGGGGCTGCATCGACGCCGTCGTCGCCACCACAGGCGACAGCCGCGATCACGAGCAGGCTACCCAGTGCAAATAGCACCAGTGCCCATCGCTTTTTGATCAAACTAAGATCCATGCTAATTCCTCCGAAAGGCCAAATATAGAAAGACCCCGCCCTCATGAGAGAGCAGGTTCCATCCACCACCAGGTTCTACCCGGCGACTCCTAGTGAACAGGAATACCTTTCACCATTTGCCAGCCGTGCCCCGGCTTAGTAATTGCCTCGTCCTGATGCAGCCGGGCAGAACAAAACGGCCCAGACTGACTAACAGGAGCAGCAGCGAAATATACACGGATGACCTGAAATGTCAACGCCGGGCCGGGTGAGTTTGAACACAGTTCCGGTACGGTCGATTCGTTCGAGAAGCCAATGCCGGCAGCCATATAACAAACGTCGAGACGCGAGTAACATTTTGCGCTTAATACCCCATTGCCACCAGCCGAGCGCGGAGCCGTTATGCCCCCGAACTTGAGTCTCAGCATCCAATCTATCCGATCGATTCACCTCGCGTTCAAGGACTCCGCTTCCTACTGGGAGTCGTACCGTGCGGGCGAGGGCGACCGGCAGACGGAACGCTTTGAGTTCAAGCGGGGCTGGCAAACTGTGTATGCCCGTTACATTGAGACCCCCCTCGTGAAAGTAACGCTGGCCGACGGGACCGTTGGCTGGGGCGAGGCAAATGCGGGGATCGGCCCTGAGGTGGTATGCCTGATCGTAAACGAACTCCTGGCTCAAATGGTCGAGGGGCGGGAGTTCGAAAACCCGGCCGCCCTCTGGGACTTCCTGTACGACACCCAGCGCGGACGCGGTTATTCATCGGGTTACTGGCTCGATGCGCTGGCGGCAATCGATATCGCGGTGTGGGACGCCATCGGCAAACGAGAACAGTCCCCGGTCGCGGCCCTGCTTGCGCCAGAACCCAGAAAACGGTTCGAGGTGTACCTGTCGGGAGTGCGGCGGGCGACGCTTCAAGAGCGAATTGACCACGTTAATAGCTGGATCGACACGGGCCTCAGGGGTGCAAAGATTTTTTTGACCGGCGATATCGAAGCGGGCGTTGGCGAACTCGACGGGCTAATGCACGGTGCGCCGCGTCTTGAGCAGTGGATGATCGACACGCTGTGGATGTGTTCTCACGAATCGGCTGAACTCGGGAAGCTGGAATATGGCAGGCGTAACGTGCGTTTCTTCGAGTGCCCGCTCCAGCCCGAAGACCTGGCAGGACACCAGGAACTGGTCGCAAAACCGGGCGCGCCCATAGCGCTCGGCGAGCACTTCAGGTCGCGTTACCAGATGGAAACCTGGGTGCAGCAGCCGCGGGCCCTCGACGTGTACCAGCCGGATATTGGCCGGACCGGGTTCACCGACTACATGATCCAGAAGGAAATCGCGGCAAAGGCCGGTATTCCCACAACGCCGCACATGGGAAGCGGTGTTTCGGTTTTCCAGGCGGCCACGCTGCAGTGCGCGGCGGTCGCATCGCCAGAATACCTGCAGGAGTTTCAGGGTGGCCTGTCGGACAGGCTCGCGGAAGCATCGGACACCGGATGGGAGTACAGGGACGGGGGGTTCGAGCTTCCCGACCGTCCCGGGATCGGTGTCGAAATAAACGAGGCCCTGCTGGAGCCGTTCATCGTGAGGAACTGAACGACCCTGTTGAAATCCAGGATTAGACTTGCCTGGATCCTCCCCGGAGATGAAACAGGCCGCTATATGATCGTGGCGTAGTCGACGCGTAGGGTCGGCCTTTGCGCGTGCGCGAATCTTCACTATCGGACTGCCGATATCGCCGGCGGACTTCTTCTTGCCGGTTCGGCGATCGTCATGGCTCCCTCAAT
The DNA here is from genome assembly GCA_022564545.1 of Chloroflexota bacterium. Classification (GTDB taxonomy): domain Bacteria; phylum Chloroflexota; class Dehalococcoidia; order Lucifugimonadales; family Lucifugimonadaceae; genus Lucifugimonas. Next base: position 8,186 of record JADFLG010000038.1, read on the forward strand.
ACGTGACGCACGGTGATGCAGGAGCGAGAATCGATAAGGCAAATATCAACCGGGCTAATCCGTCCCGGGCCACTCGAAAACGATGTAATCGCTGTACGCGTAACCGTCATCAAAAAACAACGCGACGTTAAGCGAGTATTTGCCGCCCTCGATCATCGGAACATCGCGCAGCACCGCCGTATCGACATTCCAATCAAACACCTCTGAGATGAACAGTTCCGGCGTGTCGTCAACATGCCAGATAATCGCCTTGTAGTGCATTCCGTTGGCAGCTTCAGCAGGCGGAGCCCAGCGGACCTCGATATCGTTGGCCGTTCGATTCCATGTGACTTCGGTGGGGTACGAAATTACGTCCGAGTCGTACGGCACGACCTGCTCGTACACCAGTTCGCCGGCGCGCCAGTAGCTGAATACGTAGTCGCCCCTTGCAGGCAGGTTGCCATCATCCGGGCCGTACAGGACCCACCGACGTGTGACTTCTCCTGAGAAATCGTTGGTATTGAAGTCTTTTTCGAGTTCGATCAACTCCCCAGCGGGGGTGATAACGACGACCGACGTCAGGTCCGACAGAAAACAGGCCTCCTCGTGTGTGGATGCATCGCCGCAGTTGACCTTGTATTCCCAGCTTTGAACAGAGGGAGCATGTTGTGACCAGACCTGTGGCCATATTCCGTGCGCTCGATCGCCATGCGTCCGCCCGGGGAGCCTGCCTTCCTGGATTTCAGGTGTGGGTTCAATATCCGGCGCTGGACTGGCAGCCTGGTTTGCGATGCGAGGATCTTCTTTAAAACCGCCGTCATCCGGCGCTGGACCGGCAGCCTGGTCTGCGATGCGAGGATCTTCTCTGAAACCTCCGTCATCTGGCGCTGGACCGGCAGCCTGGTCTGCAACGCGAGGATCTTCTTTAAAACCGCCGTCGCGATCGTCGCAGGCTACGATCAGGAGAACAAACAGCGGTACAAGCGCGATCAGAAATGGTGATCCCCAGTTTGCACGGTCGATTCCAAACGAGCGCATACAAGAACCGTATTTCACACAGTCCGATGCCGAACTGGTTGAATTCGCAACACTGCGTTGGTAGTGACCACAACAGCGCAGTTCCTGGAAGGACGTTCAGAGTGACATTGGCGATGCGGAATACAGAGCGGTTAGCACCCGCACCCGTCCGGTCGTGAGAAAATCGACCGCATGTCCGACCCTGCATCCGGTGCCAGTACCGGAATTACATCCACACCAGACGTCAGAAGCTTCAACCCGTTTCGCGCACTCCGGTACGGCGACTACCGGTTTGTGTGGTCATCGGAAACCCTGAACCTGTGGGCGTCCGAGATGGAAACGATCGTGCTGGCGATTTTCGTGCTCCGCGACACGGGCTCGCCCCTGCTCGTCGGCCTGATCGGCGCGTTGAAGTTCGGCGGCACCCTGCTCGGCCCGTTTTACGGGCTGATGGTCGACCGCTTCGACCGAAAACGGCTGCAGGTCGGGGTGCGGCTCATCGGATTATCGCTCGCGGTCCTGCTCACGGTACTGATCGTCACGGACATGCTCGAGCTGTGGAACGCATATGTGATCGTGGCGGCAGGGAGCATGGTGAGGATGCTCGATATCGTGCTTGTGCAAACTCTGACAGCCGACGTGGTCCCGGCCCGTTCCCTGCACGGTGCGATCGGACTTTCCCGGATTTCGCTGGACGGCGGTCGCGTGGCCGGGTCGTTGGCGGGCGGGGTGATATTCGAGGTGCTCGGCCTGGACTGGGCATACGTGATGATCACCGTGCTTTACCTGCTTGCGACACTGGCCTCGGTGAAAATTGACAGGCGAAAGGTAATTACCGGCACCGGGTTTTCTGGCGAGCAGTCAGGCCAGCCTGGGCGTTCCGGGCTTCCCGGGCGTTCTGGGCCACCGGGGATTCGGGCAGGTCTTGCTGAAGGTCTGCGCCACGTGATGCGGAGCGACGTGTTGCCGGGGCTGATTTTCTTTTCGTTCCTGATCGAGCTTTCTGCGTTCCCGATAGTAAACGGGCTGATGACGGTGATTGCCGACGAGCTGTACGGGCTCGGGGGCGCCGGGATAGGTCTGCTTGCCGCCGTGGCATCGGCCGGAGCCCTCCTGGGGGCGCTGGCGCTCGGAGTGAGACGAAACATCGTATCGCCGACGCGGGTGATGGTGCTCGGTTCAATCGCCTGGCACGTCCTGATGCTCGTTCTCGCACTTCCGCTTCCGCTGTGGGGTTTCTCGTTGGTTTTGATCGCGTGGGGGTTCAGCGGCGGCATGACCTTTGTCGCAATGGTGGTGGGGCTGCTAAGGGCGGCACCGGCCGAGGCCCGCGGGCGGGTCATGGGCATCCGGACGCTCGGGATCTACGGGTTGCCGATCGGTCTGCTGCTCGGTGGCTGGATTGCCGAAGAAGTCGGTACGCAGGCGATGATCGGGGTGCTGGGCGGCATCGGCCTGGCCGGTACGCTGGCCGCCGCGATTGTCTGGCCCGCCCTGCTCCGAAGATCGCCGGGGGCGCCACCTGACCTGCCAGTACCGGGGAATGACCAAAAGGACAAAAAATGAAGCTGCCGGACTTCGCCACGGAAACGCCCCTGGCCGTAGCGCTTGACCTCGACGAAACGACCCTGGGCTCGAATTCCAGGCTGACGGCCCGTACGCGAAGCGCGTTGCATTCAGTGCGCGCCGCCGGGCTGCCGATAATCATCGCTACTTCGCGTCCTGAACGTGTGCTGTCAGTCCTGGTTGGCGACGACATCCTGCAAATTACGTCGCTGGTGCAAATGAACGGGACCATCGCCACCGGTCGTGCGGGCCTGACGGGGTCGTTCCGGTGGCCTATCGACCACGCCGACGCACGATTGTGCTGGACTATTGCGAACGAAATGAACCCTCAGGCACGTATGACGATGGAAATCGACGGAATTCGGTTCGCGGTCAATCACGACGATGAGGTTAATTCGCTATGGGCATTCGGCAACGCAAGCCCCACGATGGTTGTGGCCATCGAAGAGGCGATGCGCATCGGGCCGGCCAAGGTTTCGATCAACGGTCTGGACAACAACCTCGGGGAACTGGCGGAGGCGTTGGAAAATCGACTTTCGGAAAACACGATTGTTTTCCGCGCCGCGAAGGCCCAGTTCTTGAACATCGTGCCCCGCAGAGCAACCAAATCTGGAGCAGTGGCCGCGTTGCTCAATGTGGCGAACATCGCGCTCGATGACGTGCTTGCCTTTGGCGACGACTACGTGGATATCGACCTGATGCGCGACTGCGGCTGGTCGGTCGCCGTCGACAATGCGGTGCCTGAAGTAAAGTCGCTGGCGAGGTACGGCACGGCTTCCAACGACGATCACGGCGTGGCGATGGTCCTCGAACGCCTGGTTGCGGCCTTATGAGCGTCGGGAGACTTTGGAGATTCCGCAACTACCGGTCGCCGGTGGTCGACGTGCTTTCCGACGCGCAGTTCCGCGCGCTTATCGCCAGCCAGGCGATTTTCGACCTCGGTATCTTCATGCGGGGTGCCGCGAATTCCTGGGTGATCCTGGAATTGACCCATTCGCAGTTGTGGATCGGCCTCGTTGCGGGGGTGAGGGCATTTCCCATCCTGTTGCTGGCGTTGTTTGGCGGGGTGATTTCCGATCGTTTCGGTCGCCGAAACCTGATGATGGCGGCGGGAACGGTGATGGTCGTGGCCTCGGCAATCACGGCGGTTTTGATATCCACCGGCACCCTTGTGAGCTGGCACCTGATCGCACTTTCGGTCCTCGGGGGAGTTGGCGGTGCGCTGTACGGGCCGGCGTTCTTCGCGCTTCTGGGCGACATTGTCCGGTCCGACCGACTGGTGAATGCCAACGGGATCCTCGCGGTCGCGCAAACATCCGGTGAGATGCTCGGACCGTTGATAGTAGGGTTCGTCATCGTGGCTTCAGGCACACATACGGTGTTCTGGCTGGTCGTAGCCGGAAACACATTTGGCCTGATGCTCTTGCTCAGGGTCCGGGAACCCGAGCGCGATCCATCCGATTCGAAAGCATCGTTCGCCAGTCAGCTTGTCGAGGGCCTGCGCTATGCCCGCGACACCCCTCCCCTGCTCTGGCTCACGCTGCTCGTTATGGTCCAGAACCTGTTCGCCGTCGCCATTTTTCCGCTCATGCCGATCTACGCGGACGAAATTCTTAATATCGGCCCTGCCGGATTCGGGCTAATGGGCGGTGTTTTCGGCGCTGGGCTGCTGGCCGGCGCGGCTGTCGTCGCGGTAGTCGGAATCTACCATCGCCATGCGTTCGTGCTGCTGGCTGCGGGAGTCGTCTGGGACATCGCCATGGTCTCGTTCGGGTTTTCCCGTTCGCTGCCGTTATCACTGGGCCTTCTTTTCGTAATGGGGCTCGCAGGTATGCCGTGGGTCACTGCGGCACTGACGATGTTTCAGCAGGCCGCGACCAGGGAGATGCGCGCGCGAGTAATGAGCCTGTACGTGATTGCGATGAACATGTTTCCTCTGGGCTGGCTGTTCGGCGGGGCCGTGGCCCAGTGGCTTGGCAACGAGGAGGCGCTGATCATTAGCGCGATGCTGGGATCGCCAGTCGCGGCGGCGGCCCTGCTGCTGTCGAAGGAGCTCAGGCGGGCGTGAGCGCGAGGTGCTGCACCTTCTGCCCGGGGAGAAGAGATCACCCGCGACCTCCGTGCCCACCGGCAGGAGGACAACCCACCTCCTGAACCTCCTCCCTGGCGGGGAGTGGGGATTCGTTCTCTGTAACCCGGACGACTAAATAACATTCCCAAAACCCGTTATGGATCGAGTTATTAGATAGACGGCCATACGTGGGCAATTCCTTCTCCTGGGGGAGAAGGCCAGGTTGAGGGGTCAGGTAGAGGGGAAAGTGTTCGACATTGGTGCTGTAGCTATCGACAGCCCGGTGTCTGCCAGGCAACTTTCCCGTCACCTGCGCCCCGATTGCATCGGCGCACCCCTCTCCCCGGGGAGAGGGGGTTTTGAGATAGTTTCTAAATCTCAAGACCCTCGAACAGGTCGTGTTCGATTTCACCGCCCATTTCGCTGTCGCCATCAATGGGGGGAGGATCGACCCTGATGAAATAGTCTGTGCTCAGGTATTCGGCTGCCATCTCGTCAGAACGCATCAGGTCGAGCGGCGAGTACTGCGTTCGGTGCACCGCGATAGCTGCCCGCCGGGTTTCGGCGTAGGACGAAATATCGATGACCGTGGTTATCTGTTCGTCGGGGACGCCCATCTGCTCGGGGTCGAGATTTGCCATATCTGAGTCTGGATTCGTTTCGGCAAAAACCTCTAACCATTTGCGCATTATTGAGCGCGGGAATCCCCAGTAGTACAGCTTCGACGGCTTCCATGGTTCTCGGGGATCGAGTTTCGAACCGGCGTACTGCGGATCGCCCGCGGCAAAATAGGCGAGCTTTGCTGCCTTCGAAACGTGAATATGGTCGGGGTGTCCGTAACCGCCGCCCTCGTCGAACGTAATGACGACATGTGGCCTGATATCTCGGATTGTGTCGACCATCCGGCCTACGACAATGTCCGTCGGAACTTTGACGAACGCGTCTGCGTGTTCGTTATCGGGTGTTCCGGCCATGCCGGAATCGCGGTATCCATAGAGGATGCTCCGCTCCACGCCCATGACCCTCCCGGCGTCGTAATACTCCTGCTCCCGGACCTCTGAGAGCGTTTCCGGAGTGGCATCGGAGCCTTCCGCGATTTCACCAACATCGCCACGGGTAGCGCACGCTGTGTAGACCGATACGCCTTCGGCCGCGTACTTGATCAGCGTCGAACCGGCCCCGAAGGTCTCATCATCGGGATGGGCCACGACGCACAGGAGCCGGCGTTCCGCCGAATTCCGGTCTGGTTTTTTTGTCTCCGGCAATTCCAGCCTCCGCCAATTGCACCGCACCCACATCACATGGGGACGCCATTTTTCAAATATGGACGTGGCGATTTGATCCAGGTGCGTTTACTATCGCCCCAGTTGAGCACATTCGCAAATCTGTCGTCCATCGCAGGCCAGAAGGCCGAGCCAGGAAATAATTGGAATGAATTCCCAAATGAAAATTACCCGGGTGACGCCCCTGATGCTGGACCGCTACCTGCTGGTAACGGTGGAAACCGATGCCGGGATTACCGGAATCGGAGAGTCCGGGACCTGGGGATTCCTTGAAGCGTCTGAATCGGCCATCGAAAAGTTCGGGCGATACCTGGTTGGCGAAGACCCGCTCCGCATTGAGCACCACTGGCAGTACATGTACCGATTTTCGCACTTCAGGGGGGCGGCGATCATGGGTGCGCTCAGCGCCATCGACATTGCGCTGTGGGACATCATGGGGAAGCACTTCGACGTGCCGGTGCACCAGTTGCTGGGCGGCAAGGTGCGTGACAGGGCCCGCGTCTACTACCACGTTTTTGGCGATACGACGGAAACTTTACTGGCCGGGATCATCGATGCCAGAGAGCGGGGTTTCACGGCGGTGGGACACCTGACTCCGTTCCTTGACGAGGAGCGCGACATTCCATATTTCAAGACCCACGCCGACAAGATCGGCGACGCCATTGAGACCGTCCGTCGTTACCGTGAGGCGGTGGGCACGGGGGTCGACCTGTGCATCGAGATTCACCGCCGCATGACCCCGGCCGAGGCTGTCCAGCTGGGACTCGGGATCGAGGAGTTCCACCCTTACTTCTTCGAAGACCCGATAACCCCCGACAACTTCGACGAAATGGCCTATGTCGCCGGCAAGATCAATATTCCAATAGCGACCGGCGAACGGTTCACGTCGCTGTGGGAGTTCCAGATGGCGCTGTCCCGCAACTCGGTGCAGTACATCCGGCCCGACGTTTGCCTGGTGGGCGGCATATCCGGCGCACGCAAGATCGCCGCCCTCGCCGAAGCGAACCACGTTGGCGTGGTTCCGCACAACCCGTTGTCGCCGGTTTCGACGGCCGCCTGCCTGCAGATCGCGGCAACTGCACCGAACTTTGCGTTGCAGGAGTACCCGATAGGCGAGGACGCCCCGCCGAAGTCGGACATGGTTTCAGGGATGGCGGAGCACGATGGGAACGGCTACCTGGTTATTTCCGATGCGCCCGGAATCGGCATTGAGCTGAAGCCCGACGCGATCGAGAAGTGCCCGCCGAAGCCGCGCGAGGTAATCACCCGCCTGCACGCCGACGGCTCGGTCATCGACCAGTAGGGGGTGGCGTTGGCGCTTATGACGCACTCCTTTTCCCGACTCCCGGTGGAGGGATGTCGAACGACACCGGTGCGAGTACGGGTATCTGGGATGAGATGATGGCGAGAATGCCGCTGGCTGAATCGCGTGGTCTTCCTGGTTTTAGACGCTGGTCCCCCCAAGCTGTTCGGGGCGACTGGGGAACCGGCCATTGCCATTCTGAACTTGTCGAAGGACCGATTCTGGATGACAATTTCGTCGAGGTCGAGTGGAGGGGCGAAACACCTATGAAACCTCAGCCAGGAAGAGATCGGGCTTGATGTTTTTTCGTCGGCGTTTCGGTGCTGATTACTTCCAGGCGTTCGCCTTTGCGGTGGGTGTGCTGATTATGACGGCGGTCCTCGCTGGAGCACCGATGTACCTCAACGCCATCGAATCGCTCGGTCTCAGGTCGACACTGCGCGAGCTTTCGGCCGGAGACCGGAACCTGGAGGTTGTCGTCGAGGGATTTCCACTTACTGCGCGCTCGGTTTCGGCGGCGACCGAACGGGTCGATGTTGCCCTGGCGGAACTGGGCGACCTGGTGGTGGGAATTGGCCAGGAATCGTACACGCGCGACCACCTCTGGGCCCCTGACCCAGAGTTGATCGTGGGCGGCCGCTCTGCAGACCTTGCCGTGCTCCACCGGTTCGTGGAGTTTCCAGAACACGTGGAGTTCGTCGTTGGGAACGCACCGGCGGAAGCGGTCGGGCGGGAGGAGGGAATCGTTGTCGTCGAGGCTGCCGTTCCGTTCGAACGGGCCGAACTGCTGGGCGTGAGTGTTGGCGACGAGATCTGGCTCACACCTTCGGCGAGTGACCCGCCCTACTTGAAAGTGCGAGTGGCCGGTCTGTTCGAGCCCAATGACTTACGGGAGGAATTCTGGCTTGGGCGGGGGTTGGAAGCGACCGAACCGCCGGCTCCGTCACTGGTGGCCAGGCACCGGCTTCCGCTGTTTCTGGCCGGAGACAGCCTTTTCGGCGCAGTGACCGGCGGCCCGGCATCGCTCGGGACCAACCGATGGCTTGTTCAACTCGATATCGAACAACTGAAACGACAGAAACCTGCGTTCACGACACAGCAGGTCGAAGCCGCAGGCAACCGGCTCCGGAAAGTGCTCCCTGAATCGCACGCAGTTTCGGCCCTTAAAAATCGTTTTGATGCGCTCCGTCAAAAAGTCGGCTTCGCGCGAATACCCACGATGATGATGGGCGGAGTGTTGCTGCTTGCGGCGAGCTACTACTCGATCATGGCGGCAGGTGCGTTCATGGCGCGTCGCCGGGTGGATATGGCACGCCTGTGGGTCCGGGGGTCGGGCAGACGGCAGATCGCCCTCCTGTTCGTGGCCGAAGCAGCGTTCCTGGTGCTGGTCCCGGCGATACTGGCCCCGTTCCTTGCCGTCGGGGTCATTTCGCTGATCGGGCAGCTCCCGGAATACAGATCGATCACATTCGGGTCCGGGATGCCGGTCCAGCTGGTGTGGCAGGCATTTGCATGGTCTCTATCGGGTGGAGCGCTCGTCCTTATCTACATGCAGTGGACTATCTGGAAAGACAGCGGGAAAGAGGTTGGCCCCGGGCAGCTGTCATCGAGGCGAGTCGAAGGAAAGCCTTTTTTCCAGCGCCAGTATCTCGACCTGCTTTTTTTCCTGTTCGGCGGCCTGGTGCTGTGGGACCTGTCGACTGAATCGTCGGTGCTCAGTGAAGCTGTCGGCCCGGTGGTAAGTGTGAACCCGTTGCTGGTGTTTGCCCCGGCCATATTTCTTGCGGTCGCCGTCCTGTTTTCACTGCGGGTCTTGCCGCCAATGGCGCGCATGGTTTCGCGCCTGCTAGTGAGGCGCGGCCCGGTCTGGGCACAACTGGTATCCAGCTCGTTCGCCAGAGTGCCGATCACCTACGCATGGCCGACGGCGGTCCTTGGAATGGCAGCTGGCACGGCGGTGCTTTCAGCGACTATTGCGGCGACTCTGGAGCAAAGTTCGGTCGATCAGTCGGGATACGAAGTGGGTGCGGACCTCCGGATACTTCCCGTCGATTTGAACAGCGGTCCCCGCACGAAAATCCTGGACGAAATTCGGGCCATCGACGGCGTCAGCGAGGTGTCGGCGGGCCTGCGGACTATCGGCGGCACCCGCGATGGTGGGCAGGGCACTCCTTTTGAATTTCTTGCCGTAGAGTCCGGGAAGTTCGCGGAGATAGGAACGTTTCGCGCCGATTACGCGTCGTCACCTGTCAGCAGGCATTTGATGAAGCTTGGCCCGGATGAGAGTCCGGGACTGCCACCGCTGATAGTGCCCGCATTCGCGACCCGAGTCGGCTTGCGGATGAAAACGGACGTGGCCCACAGGTTCATCCAGGCAAGCATGAGACTGCTCGATGCGAATGGCCGTTCGTTCACGGTCGCCCTGGGGTCGTTGGGTGAACTCGACTGGCAGGTACGGATGGGTGACGTTCCGCGCGCGGCGGCCAGACCTGTCGAAATCGCCGGGCTGGTGTTTTTCGAGCAAACGAATGATGAGATTGGGACGCCCGCCAATATCAAGATCGATGATCTGATGTACGACGAATCGCCCGATGGCCCCGAAATCGAAGGCGAGGTCGAAGTCGCAAGCCCGGTGGTCCTGGAGTCGTTCGACAGCGCCGACTCCTGGCGACCGCTTGCATCATCCCTGGGCGTCGATACGACGGTTGCAGGATTTGAGTATGCCAGGGACGCTGGTTCTTCCGGCTCTTCCGGCCCCGCCGGGCGAGGTCTTTTGATCGAGCTGGGTGTTGGGACGAACCGTGGCGTACGCGGTGTCATCCGGTCTGCATCCGGTTCCATTCCCGCTATTTTCAGCACGACGGCACTGGAAGAGAACGGGCTTTCCGTTGGCGACGAGACTGTACTGCATGTGTTCGATCAGTCGGTCCCGGCGCTGATCGTTGGCGCGGTCGATTACTTCCCGACGATGGACCCTGCTGGTGGTGGGTTCGTGATAGTGGACGTGGCCCAACTGTGGAAATACGTGTCGATGAGCAGTTTTAACTCGGCGGGCTTCCTGGCGGAACTGTTTGTTGACCTGGACGACCCACGGAACATGAGCGTGATCGATGGTGTCTCGTCGGCGATTGGTGGCATTCACGGCGTGCAGAATCGTGATCAACTTCGAGAGTCCTCGGTGGTCTCACCACTGGCGGTTGCGGGCTGGCGAGGGGCTTCAATAGTTACGGCGACGCTGGCCATTGTGCTGGCGATCCTGGGACTTATCACCTTCGCCCCGATACGTCCTTCCAGTGACCGTTTCAACTTCGGAGTGCTCAGGGCGCTGGGCGAACGGCGGCGCGGATTGGTGGTCATCAGTTTTGTGGAGCAGTTCGCGGTGCTGTTGGTTGGCGTGGCGGCAGGCGCAGGCGCAGGCCTGGTAATGGCCCGGTTGGCGGTGGCCACTGCGACGCAGGCCGTTCCAGGCTTGAACGCCCTGCCGCCGATCGTGTTCTCAACCAACTGGAACTACTTAATCGGGCTTGTGGTTTCACTCGCTGCGGTCGCAATGGTGATCACGGTTTTCGATGTGATTTCAGTACGGCGAATCGACATAGCGGCGACGGTCCGGACTCCGGGCAAGAGTGGATGATGGGGTCGCGTGAGGCGGTTACGAGGTTGCACGCGGGCGGGTCGGTCATCGACCAGTAGGTGGCAGAGCCACGTGTGCCACTGGCACGTTTAAGGCGAGATCGGTGGCTGTTGGCTGAGTCGATGAACCTTCACCGCTGAGGTGCCATTGGCACGTTTTCTGCGAGGTCGGTTTGTGATGGTCGAGACGATAACGTGCACTGCTGATGGGGTGATGGGTACAGGCGATCGCCGCGGAACGGTGGATTTCCCGACCCCTGGAGCCTGTCCCATAAGTCTGTTCGGGCTCGCGATTTGTGTTGGGCGAGGTTACAGTGCTGTGGTTGATTGATCCTACTTCGAGGAGAAACCCGATGCCACTGAGGCCTTTCCGTCGTGATCAGGGGTGGCTGCTCCCGCCGTCTCTGGATGAGATGCTCCCGCAGGACCACCCTGCCCGGTTCGTGGATGCTGTGCTGGAGGGTTTGAGTGACGAAGAGTGGGATAAGTTGGGCATGGAGATGGAGGGTGGTCCTGCCGGTCCTCCGGCCTACCACCCCCGTGCGCTGCTGGGGATCTGGATATACGGGTTCATGACTGGCACCAGGTCGACCCGCAAGCTGGAGGCTGCGTGCAGGGATCAGCTGTCTTATGCATGGCTCGGTGCGATGGCCCGGCCTGACCACAACACCCTGTGGCGTTTCTGGCGGGCGCACCGTGACGATATGCGCCGCCTACTGCCGATGACGGTCCATGCGGCAGCCAGGATGGGGCTGGTGGAACTTGCGTTCCAGGCGGTCGACGGGACCCGCGTGGGTGCCAGCGCCTCCCGGGACAGGACGCTCGACGAGGCAGGGCTGCGCCGGTTGCTCGCCCGGGTGGAGGTGGAGTTAGACGCCCTGGAGGCGCAGAACAGCACCGAGAACGAACCTCCTCCGCCCCGTCTACCGGAGGAACTCACGGACAAGCGCGCCCTGCAAAGGCGGGTCAGGGATGCGCTCGAGGAGGTGAGGCGTGAAGGCGGCCCCAAACATGCGAACCTGACCGACCCCGACGCCCGCCTGCTCAAGATCAGGGGAGGATACACGACCGGCTACAACGCACAGGCGATGGTCTCGCCCCTCAAACCGGGCGGCATGCTCATAACTGCCGTCGATGTAACGAACACCCCGACCGACCACCCCCACCTGCTGCCCATGATCGAACGGGCTGCCACGAACATAGCCGGCACAGCCGACACAGCCAACGCAGCCAACACAGGAGGTGCCCGGGTTACGCTGGCTGACGCCGGGTACCACTCCGGCCCGAACCTTGCATCGTGTGCATTGGCGGGCCACAGGGTGCTCATGCCCGAGGCGCAGGCCTCGAAGCGGAAAGACCCTTACCACAGGACCAATTTCATCCATCTGGAAGACCAGGATGCGTACCTTTGCCCCGAGGGCCAACTGCTCAGCTTCAAGGGGTTGCAGAACAGACCTGAGAAGGGCTACCGGGCCAGACGGTACAGGGCGGAGGCGAAGGTGTGTGCTGCGTGTCCTGCGTTCGGTGTGTGTACGAAGAGTGCGCGAGGCCGGGTGATGTACGTGACGCCGGGTGAATCGCTGCTCAGGGAACACCGGGCGCTGATGGAAAGTGAGGAGGCAAGGGCTCTCTACCGCAAGAGGAAACAGACCGTCGAACCTGTGTTCGGCATCGTCAAGGAACAGATGGGTGCCCGGCGCTTCCTGCTGCGGGGCCTGGCGAACGTAAACGCTGAATGGTCGCTGCTCGCAGCCGCCTTCAACCTCCGCAGCCTCGGCAAAATATGGAGCAAACGCCTCATCAACACGACCAACCGCGCAACCGCCGCGGCGTGAGCGTCTGCATCACCGCCAGCCCTCAACTTTCCAATCCGCAAAACACACAATGAGACAGGCTCCTCCGGTCGGGAAATCGGGTTTCGACATGGCGAGCGGACAGTTGACTTCGGGGCCCCTCCGCTCTGGCCCTCTTCCTTACCGCGCCGGGCATGCGATC
>JADFLG010000039.1 GCA_022564545.1 Chloroflexota bacterium
GATGGCGCTGACACGGATGACCGATCTCATCGAAGTCGATGCGGAAAACCGGGTCGCCATCGTCGAGCCGGGAATGATCAACCTGCACCTGTCCGAACAGGTGAGCCATCTCGGCCTGTTCTTCGCACCCGATCCCGCAAGCCAGAAGACCTGCACGATCGGCGGCAACGTGGCCGAGAACGCAGGCGGGCCCCATTGCCTCGCGCTCGGCGTAACGACGAACCACGTCCTCGGGCTCGAAGTCGTGCTTGCCGACGGGTCGCTGACCTGGCTCGGCGGTTCCCAGCGCGAATCGACCGGGTACGACCTGCGGGGTGCGTTTGTCGGTTCAGAGGGCACGTTCGGGATCATCACCAAGATCGCGGTCCGGCTGCTGCCGAAACCGGAAACAATCCATAGCATGCTCGCCGCGTTTAAAACCATGGACGCCGCTTCACAGACGGTTACGGACATCATTGCGGCAGGCATGGTGCCGGCAGCCCTCGAAATGATGGACCGCAAGACTATCGACGCTGTCGAGCCGTTCTATCATCCCGGCTACCCCGCCGACGCCGAAGCGGTGCTGATTATCGAGGTCGATGGGTTGAAGGAGTCGGTCGAGGAGCAGACCGAACTCATCCTCCGGATCTGCAACGATAACGGCGCTATGGAAATTCGTGAGGCTGACGACGAGGCGACGCGGGCGAAGCTGTGGGAGACCCGGAAGGGTGCAGTTGGTGCTTACGGGGCCATTGCCCCCACCTACTACCTTGTCGATGGCGTAGTTCCGAGGACGAAGCTGAGGGAGGTCCTCCGGCAGGTCGACCAGATCGCGGCGGAACTGAACGTGACCATTGCAAACGTGTTCCATGCGGGCGACGGCAACATTCACCCGTCAATCCTGTTCAACGAGCGAAATCCGGGAGAGGTCCAGCAGGCGATCCTTGCAGGCGCCAGGATTCTTGAGGCGTGCGTGGCGGCTGGCGGTGCCCTTTCCGGCGAACACGGCATCGGAATCGAAAAGCAGGCCTACATGCCCCTGGTGTTCACAGAAGAAGACCTCGAAGCGATGGCCCGGCTGCGCACGGCGTTCATTGGCGACGGCGACCCTGACGACGGGCCGATCGGCGTCCCGTCGCTTGCAGAACGGTTCAATCCGGGCAAGGTATTTCCGGGCGGCGCAGTTCACGGCGAGGCCTACGGGATAACGGCGCCCTCGTTCCGTCCAACGGGAACTGCCGACTGGCAGTAGGCTCAACCGTAATACCGAATTCCCGACCGGAGTGGAGGCTGTCTCATTGCTCCCTCTCCTGGGGGAGACGGGTGCCCACTTGTGGGCGCGGGTGAGGGGGAATGTTCTCAGCGGCAAATTACAACCCGATTGCTCTCGCATTTCAGCAGACAGCGTTCCCCCTCAACCTAACCTTCTCCCTCGGGGAGAAGGAACTAACCACGCCGGTCGAGACGTTTTGAGGCAGCCTTCAGGGGGTCGGGACGTACTCCGGTCGGGAAATCGACAATCAGGTTGATATCACCCCTTTACTCGGTAACATTCAGATCATTCCAATTATTGGAACGTTCCAAAGGATCGTATTTTGAGCGTTAGCAGAAACCAGCTCCTGGTCCTTCGTTACCTCGCGGGTTGCAGTACGCCGGTCGCAGGAATCGACGTGTCTGCCGATCTCGACTGGGTGGCAACTTCCTCGATTTACGCAGCGATCTCAGCGCTTCAGGCGCGGGGCATGGTCGCGGCCGAATGGGACCATTCCCAGCCGCACCCACGGCGCATGATTTCGCTGAACAAGACGGGCGCGGCGGCCATAAAAGAGGTCGAGAAACTCGACGGCAGGATAGCGCAGGCTGCCCGACTCCCGGATATTCGATTATGAGTCTGTTCAAATTTCTTGTCAGGTTCGGTGCCGGCGTCGTAACGCTCCTGTGGGTTCATGTCTGGAAATGGTCCTACCCACAATCAGCGGCCGTCGTCGAAGAACTCGCCCGCAAAGAAATCGACCTGGTGGAGCATGGCTCGCCGGTCTGGAAACTGCTCAGGTTGAGCATAGATTTGCCGGGCATTGCTCGTTCGCAGCAGACCGCGGAAAATTCCGCCGCAACTCGAACATCCGGACAAATTCCGCCTTCGGAACCCCGCCAGAGCGAAAAAAAGTGGAGGGGAGCGACCAGGGAGTTTCTGATCTGGATTGTCATTGCTGGTTGGCTGGCAATGACGACCTCGATATTTGTGTCGTTCGTCCAGACCGGCAACTTCCTGTTCGAATACGCTCCCGATTCGGGTCGGCCCGAGATAGTCACCCCGTACTTTAAGATCGTCGCGCTGGCCCTGCTCGCGCAAATCGTATCGGTCGGTTCGGGCCTCGCCGTTCTGAGGCTGGCAAAATAACGCCGGAATCAGAGCGCTGTATTTACGCCGAACTCGACCCGCCAGTGATCGATGCGCTCGGCATAGAATTCGGCGTCAAATCGTGACCACAATTGCTGTCTTTCGGTAGACTGGTGCCTCTTCGAACAAACCAGTCAATCAGATGGATCGCGGCGCGCCTCCCGATAGTTGCCGTGTAGACAGGAACGAATGTGCCTTCAGCAAGTAGCAAGGTCAGGATCGGAATTATCGGCGTTGGCGGCTTTGCCAACACCCACATGGAGCACTTCGGCAGGCTCGGCCACGTAGAAGTCGTTGCAGCGATGCGGCGCAATCCTGAAGCCCTCGCCGAGTTCCAGAATAAGTGGGACATTCCGAACGGCTTCACCGACCACCGGGAATTGCTCGCAATGGACGGTCTCGATGCCGTCGTCATCGTCACCCCGACCGGCTCACACAAACAACTCGCGCTGGATTCGATCGCAGCTGGCAAACACGTCCTGTGCGACAAGCCCCTTGCGCTGACCGCTGCCGACTGTAAAGAGATGCTCGATGCGGCAGCAGCCGCGGGCGTGGTCCACTCGACAAACTTCAACCAGCGCGGCAACACCACCCTGGGTCGGATCAAGCGGTATCTCGACAATGATTTTCTGGGTCGCATCTACCACGCAAACATCTGGTGGGGCCAGACGCAGCAGTTCGACGCACGTCCTGACGCCCTTACCTGGAGGTTCCGTTCAGAGAACGGTGGCGGCTCGGTTTACGAGCTGATCCACGCCTTCGACATGCTCCGTTTTATCAACGGCGAGGTTTCGCGTGTTGTCGCGACGTTCGACACAACGACGGCGCACCGCCCCACCGCAGACAACCCCGAAGGCATCGTTGTTGACGTGCCCGACGCCTCGGGTTTCCTGTGCGAGTGGCAGAACGGCGGGTTTGCGGTGGTTCACACCTCGTTCGCATCGAGGGGCACCGACCCGGACGGCAAAACTTCTCCCCGCGTGGAGATCTCGGGCGAACACGGCAGAATCACGACCGACGGCCGATACGGGATTCTTGGAGTGACCGGCCCGAACGGACCTGTCGGTCAACTCGACCCGGGGCCCGAATACCCTCAGCCCTACCAGCTGTTTGCAGACGCGGTACTGGCCGGCGATCAGTCGCTCGTCGAAACCAGTTTTTACGATGGGATGAAGGCCGCTGAGATCGTCGATGCAGCCTATCTTTCGGTCGCAGAATCCCGCTGGATTGAACTCAGCCACGGCTAATCACAACAGTAAATAGCACACCTGGGAGCCTCACGATTCCTATCGAATATGTAAAGCTTGGCCGGACCGGGATGAAGGTCTCGAACCTCTGCCTGGGGACCGATAATTACGGCAACCAGTGGGGGTGTGACGAGCCGACTGCCCACAGCATCCTCGGCACAGCCCTTGACGGCGGGATCAACTTCATCGACACCTCCGATTCGTACAACGATGGCCGTTCGGAGTCGATGATCGGCAACTATCTTGCGGAATCGGGCCGGAGAGACCAGGTAGTTCTTGCCACCAAGTACCGTTCGAGAGTGGGCATTGGGGTAAACGACCTCGGGGCATCTCGATACCACATCGTCCAGGCGGTCGAAGACTCACTAAGAAGGCTGCGGACCGACCGGATCGACCTGCTCTACTGCCATTCGCTGGACCAGGAGACCCCGGTCGAGGAAACGCTGCGGGCTGTCGACGACCTTATTCACCAGGGAAAGGTAGTTTATGCCGGGGTGTCGAACTTCCCGACGTGGGTGCTTGCGAAAGCTCTCTGGACCTCCGATGTAAGGAACCTGTACCGGTACGAAGCGATTCAGAGTGTGTTCAACATTGTGCAGCCCGGTCTTGGCCGGGAGATGGTCCCGTTCGCGGCGGAGCATGGTATCGCCGTGATCCCCTACTCCCCGATGGCAAGCGGAATGCTGACCGGCAAGCACGGCAGATCGGGCAAGGCGGCGGCAGGCACGAAGTTCGACGCCCGTGACGACGCCAGGGGCGGTTCACTCAAATCTCGCTATTTCAACGACCCGGTATTCGACACCGTCGAAAAACTCACTGCCCTTGCAAATAAACACGGGCAGCCAGCAATCCGATTGGCCCTGCAGTGGGTATCGGAATTCCCTGGCGTGACGGCTCCGATATTTGGAGCAAGAACGGTCGAGCAGGTCCAGGGCGTCCTGGATGCATGGTCGGAATCCGCTCCGGATGCAGTCATGGCCGACGTGCGTAAAATCGCCGACGACTTCGAATCGCAGGCTCCGATGACATACCCGCCGAACGCTGGCCAGGCTTTTGGGACCACGCCGGCTTCGGCTGCGGCCAGATAGCCGCACGCTCAGATCCACCGCACCGCACACACGGACTTCCCAGAATTACGACCTAAAATCACGCAAGGACAGTGCCAGTTGGAATATGTAAGGCTCGGCAACACAGGACTCAAGGTTTCTGAATACTGCATTGGCGCAGACAATTTCGGCGGGCAGACCGACGCCGGGGACTCGATGCGCATCATGTCTGCCGCTTTCGATGGCGGGGTGAACTTTATCGATACTGCGAACGCGTACGGCGGCGGGCTCTCAGAAGAAAACGTCGGACGGTTCATCAGAACGCGCCGCTCTGAAGTCGTCCTGGCAACCAAGGGCCGCGGGCAGGTCGGCCCCCGCCCGAACGATGTTGGCCTGAGCAAGAAGTACGTGATGCAGGCCATCGACGACTCGCTGAAGCGCCTGGGCACCGATTATGTCGACCTCTACCAGGTACATGCTCCCGACCCAACTACTCCAATAGAGGAGACCGCCGAGGCGTACAACGATGTGGTCAGGGCCGGAAAAGCCCGTTACATCGGCGTGTCGAACTTCTCGGGACCGCAGCTCATAGAAGCACTGTGGGCACAGGACCGGAACGGCTTCACAAGGTTCAGCTCGGTGCAGCCCCGCTACAACCTGCTCTTTCGCGAGGCCGAACGAGAACTTTTCCCGGCCTGCCTCGACCAGGGCGTTGGAGTGATGGCCTACTCGCCGCAGGCCGGCGGGTTCCTGCTGGGCAAGCACCGCGAGATCGAAGGCAAAACGGAGGCCGGTGGACGATTTTCAGACGATTTCAGGGCGAACTGGTTCTACCGGACCACCTACTGGAACGAGATCACATTCGGCGCCATGGAGGAGTTCATTGCAGTGACCGAAAAGTACGGCGTCTCGCCAATGGCCCTGGCGCTAAAGTGGGTTCGCTCAAACCCGGCCGTTTCAGCCTGCATCGTCGGGGCGCGGACACTCGAACAGTTGCAGCAAAACCTCGTCGCGTGGGAAGAAGATGTCCCGCAGGACGCGCTCAACGACGCGACCGCGGTTGGTGACCGGCTCTGGGAAACCGCTCCATGGAAACCGCAAATGCACGCGGCACCGCAGCCTCAAGTCACGACCAGGACATAGGTTCAGAACACCACGTTGAACTACTCGTTGGACGGTCTTACACCCTCGGCCGTCGAGCGCCCGAAAGGGCTCGACGAACTTTCGGCTGCGCTCGCCAGTGCCAACGCTTCGGGGCTGGCCGTGGTCCCCTGGGGCGGCGGGACACGCATTGGCGTTGGCAACGTCCCGTCGGGTTACGACGTTGCGCTCGACCTGACCGGCCACACTGGTCACCTCGAACATGTGGCAGGCGACCTGACTGTCATTGTTGATGGCGGCGTCCGCATTGGCGACTTGAACGGCGTGCTTGAAAAAGAGGGCCAGCGCCTTCCCTTCGAGGTGCACAGTCCCGGCCAGGCCACGGTGGGCGGTTCGGTAGCGTCGAACGCACCGGGGCGTCGTCAATCGTCGACCGGCGGCATCAGGGACTGGGTCATCGGCATGCAGATCGTCCTTGCCGACGGTACGGTCACCAAAAGTGGCGGCAGGGTCGTGAAAAACGTCCAGGGCTACGACCTGCACCGGCTCCACACAGGGGCGTATGGCACGCTCGGGGTGATATCCCAGGTCGCATTCAAACTGGCTCCCACTCTGGCCGTGCAACAGACCGTCGTGGCCTGGTTCGACGACGTCCGGTCCGCTCGTGAAGTCGGCCTGAACCTGGTAAACGGGCTGTTCGCACCCGAGGCGATATCGCTCGTGTCCGGGCCGCTGGCATCCGACGTCGTCACTGCCGCCGGCGAGGCTGCTCCAGACCTGCAACGCACGGACCCAGGAAATCATGACGGCATGTGGACCCTTCTCGTCAGGCTCGGCGGGGGCGTCAGGTCGATTGAACGGCAGGTGAATGAAGTGACCGGGGCCGCAGGCGCGAGCGGTGCGACTGGATATGCCGTGCTGGACGGCAATACGGCAGGTAAGGCCTGGGGTTTGCTGGACGGTGCCGGGTCGGCGGCCGATGTGACGGCCAGGGTGACTGCGCGTACGGCTTTTGCGCTCGACATATCGGAAGCCCTTATTCAAAGGAATGTGGCGAATCCAACGAATGGCCCCGCTGGCGTTTCCATAATTTGCGATCTTGGATTTGGCGCGTTGACCGTGCTCGCGAGCGCAGTTTCCGACGAACAGGCACTATCATTCGTAAACACAGTTGTTACTGAAGTGTCACAGTCAAGCGGATCGTACGTGATCGAAAAGTGTCCACTGGCTGTGAAACAGCAGATGGACGTGTTCAGCGACGTGGGAAACTCGATTGAAATCATGCGTCGTATTAAGAATCAGTACGACCCCGCCAATACACTGAACCCCGGGCGGTTTGCCGGGAAAATATGACGGAATTACCAGAATTGCCAACAGAAATTCCAGCCGGACAACCGGTCGGACCGGCCGGAACGTTCCCGGGGTTTTTCGGGCCGCACGCGCCACAGGAATCCGACCTGTACAAGTGCGTCCACTGTGGGTTCTGCCTGCAGGCGTGCCCGACGTATCTCGAAACCGGGCTCGAGGCCGAGTCGCCACGCGGTCGAATCGCGCTAATGAAGGCGGTCAACGAAGGGCGACTTGACATGACGCCGACGGTCATTGGCCACTGGGACATGTGCCTCCAGTGTCGTGCGTGCGAGCTGGCCTGTCCTTCGGGTGTCGAGTACGGCAAGATCATGGAAGCCACCCGGGCGCAGGTCGAGCAGCAAACAAAGCGGCCGATCATAGAGCGCACTGCCCGGTCCATCGGCTACAAGACCCTGCTGGCATCGCCTGTGAAGCTACGCATGGCCGGGACGGCGCTAAAGCTGTACAAGAAAACCGGCGTCAGGGCGATCGCGCGCAGCACCGGTCTATTGAAGCTGCTGCCGGGCGATGCCGTTATGGCCGACGAATATCTGCCCGAACTTTCAAAGAAGTTCTTCGTTGCGAAAGGCCAGGTCTACGCGGCCCGGGGCGTTCGGAAAGCGAAAGTAGCCATGCTCGCGGGTTGCGTGATGGCGCTGACGCACGCCGAGACGCTCGAGGCGACAGTGCGTGTGCTGACCCGCAACGGGCTCGAGGTTCACCTGACGGGCGGCCAGGGCTGCTGCGGGGCGCTGAACACGCACGCTGGCGAGCCGGACTCGGCGATCGAAATGGCAAAAAAGAATATCGACTCGTTCCTGTCGATGAACCCCGACGCCATCGTTTCTGCGTCGGCAGGCTGCGGTGCTGCCATGAAGGACTACGCGGAGTTACTGCGCGACGAAGGCGAGTATGCCGAGCGGGCCGGAAGGGTCGCGGCGCTGACCCGGGACATTCACGAATTGCTGGTCGAATACGACTTCGAGGCGCCGACCGGGAGGCTCGATATTACGGTGACCTACCAGGACCCGTGCCACCTGCTCAACGCCCAGCGCATTACGGACGCACCCCGCCAGATTCTCAACTCGATACCAGGTCTGGAGCTGATCGAATTAGGTGAACCCGCGATCTGCTGCGGATCGGCCGGCACCTACTCGCTGACCCAGCGGGAAATGTCGGCCCGGCTTGGCAAGCGCAAGGCACGCAACGTGATCGCCACTGGCGCAGAAATAGTTGCGACGGGCAACCCGGGATGCGCCATGCAGTTGGATTTCGCCCTTAACCAGATTGCGAGTGACGAGTCACAAACAGATAGCGCAACACAAGGCCGGTCCGAGCGAACGGTGAAGGTCCGGTACGTGGTCGACCTGCTCGACGCTGCCTACGCACTCGAATAATCCGGCCTTGCGGAGCGACTGTCATCGCCGAAGAGTCGGCGACCCTTCGACCCTTCGACAGGCTCAGGATGGCAGGCTCGGGGTAGACAGGCTCAGGATGGCGGGCTCGGGGTAGACAGGCTCAGGATGGCGGGCTCGGGGCCGGGGGTGAAGATTTTTCCACCAGTCACACCTACCCCGTGAACAGGGGCGACGGGTTCTTCACCAGCTGCGCGCTGGCAGCCGCCGCCGCCGCGCCGCTGCCTACCTCGAACCCGTGCTCGGGAAGCGTCTTCTCAAGGGCGTTGAGCAGCGCGAACACGTTCGCCGGCACGCACGACTCGCCCATTAGCCCAATCCGGATGACTTCGCCCGCGAACTTGCCGAGTCCCCGGCCGACCTCGATCGAGTATTCGTCCAGCAACTGAGCGCGGAGTTTCACGTCGTCAACACCCTTCGGCAGTTTCACGATCGTGAGCTGATCGAGGCGATCGCCTTTCGAAATCGGCAGTTCCAGGTTCAGGGCTTCAAGACCAGCCCGCAATGCGGAAGCATTCGCTTCGTGCCGCTTCCAACGGGTTTCCAGGCCCTCGTTGAGTGCCATACCCACCGCTTCGCGCAGCCCGTAAATCATGCTGACAGGCGCCGTGTGGTGGGCGACGTGGTCCTTGCCCCAGTAATCGGCGATCAGCGACAGGTCCAGGTACCACGATGTAGGAGGTTTCGACCGGTTGCGGATGTAGTCGAGCGCCCGCTCCGACATTGCGACCGGCGATATTCCGGGAGGCGCCGCCAGGCACTTCTGTGACCCCGAATAGGCGAAGTCCAACTCCCACTCGTCGAACTCGAGTTCGCAGCCTGCCAGCGACGTCACGACGTCGGTCATAAACATTGCCCCTGCTTTGTGGGCGATGCGGGCGAACTCGGCTATCGGGTGGATGGTGCCGGCCGAGGTTTCGGCGTGGATCGCGACGACAAGCTGCGTTTCGGGGTGCTGTTTCAACGCGTCGATAAGCACCCCGGGGTCCATCGACCTGCCCCACTCGGTCCGGAGCGGGACCACGTTGAGCCCGAGTCGCTCGCCCATGATGATCTGCCGCTCGCAAAAATGACCATACGAACAGATGATTACGGTGTCGCCGGGCTGTGCAAGGCTAACCAGACCTGCCTCCATGCCAGCAGATCCGGCGCCAGCAACCGAGAAAGCCCTCTGTTCGGTCTTAAAGACCTCACCGAGCATGCCGGTGAGTTCATCGATAAGGTCGAAGAACGCGGGGTCAAGGTAGCCGATGATCGGCAGTGACATTGCGCGCAGCACCCGGGGGCTTGCGGAACTGGGGCCGGGTCCGAGAATCATTCTCCGTGGTACCGTAAGCGGCTCGTATCGCTGCCCGTTCTTCACTTCTTGTCCCCGCCTGATTTCGACCTGTATTTGGCCCGGTCGCAGCTTGCTGTTGCGTTCTTGATTTGAATATCGGCGCAGGTCGTCAAATACGCCGTTGGAATTAACACACAGTGGATAAGGGTACAACTCGCAGGTCTAAAAATCGCACTACGCGCATTGAGCCTGATTTCGTCTTTATAATCTTGCGCACGTTTCTGGCACACGTTCTGTCCGGGCCACCGGCGAGCCGCTTGCGAGCCGCTTGCGGGCAACTGGCGCACGTCTTGCCCGGAAAGAGGGTGTAATTTACTGACACCGGGCTAAAGATTGGAACATAAGCGATGGACCTCGAACTGACCGGCAAAATTGCGATCGTCACCGGTGGCAGCGATGGAATTGGCAAGGCTGCCGCAACATCGATGGCCCGTGAAGGTGCAAGAGTGGCGATAGTCGCCAGGACGCAAGAAAAACTCGATAACGCTGTCGCAGAGATCAAGGCGGAAACCGATGGCGTGGTCATCGGCGTTGCAGCCGATGTATCGGTCGAGTCAGACGTCCAGGCTATGGTGGCGAGAGTGGTCGACGAGTTTGGCGGAGTCGACATCCTGGTGAACAACGCAGGCACTTCGTCGGCCACGACGCTGGAGTTGATGACCGATGAGGACCTCAGGGTCGACTTCGGGATCAAGATTTACGGGGCAATCTACTGCGCCCGGGCTGTCCTGCCCTATCTCAAGGCATCAGGCACCGGTGCGATCATCAACACGACCACGCCGGGTGGCAAGGCATCGGGCCCGGGGGGACAGCCGACTTCACTGTCGCGCGCCTCGGGCATTTCGCTGACAAAGTCGTGGGCGGGTGAACTGGCCGAGCACAACATCCGGGTCAACACGATCTGTGTCGGCGTGTTGAAGTCCGGCCAGCACCGCACACGCTGGGAAGCCGCCAACGCAAAGGACCCGAGTTACACGCTCGAAGACCACTGGAAAGTCGTTGGCAAGAACGTGCCGCTGGGCCGGATCGGCGAGGCACGCGAGGCTGGCGATGTGATCTGCTTCCTGGCCTCGGCCCGTGCGAGCTACATCACGGGAACAGCGATCAACGTAGACGGCGGGACTGCACCGGTGGTTTAGTTTTCGGAGTTTGCCCGGCGCGTACGCCACGCACTGAGCACGCCGCCGGTAATTGCGCCTGCGATACCACCGACGAACACGCCCAGAATTACGATCGCAACGACGACCATCCCCTCGAAGCCGCCCTTGCCGATGTCGATCGTGGCGGTGTCGATCGTGGCGAGCCCTATCCCGGCGAACAACAGACCGACCACCAGCGCACCCGGCCAGACGCCGAGCGCCGCCCACAGCATCCAGCGTTTGCCACCGAACAGGGCGAACGCGGCAACGCCGATACCCGCAAACGACAGAGCGACGAAAATAATCGCCAGTGAAGTCTCGGCCTGTGTGAAAATCGGCCACAGCAGTGCAACGAAGGCGATGACTCCTCCGAGCGCGACCAGTTTCAGGGTTCGTGGTTTCATTGCTGGTAAGAGTAGAGCACGAGTGGCTAATTCCTTCTCGTCGGGGAGAAGGGGATTTTGCTATGAGAGAAAATCGATTGCCGACCGCACGAATATCTCTGTCCCGATCGGCAGGCAGTCCTCGTTCCAGTCGAACCGGGCGTTGTGGTGCCCTTCGATTGACCTGGCGGCAACAGTTGCATCGTCGTGGGCGGCGCCAAGCAGGAAGTAAGTGCCCGGCACACGATTGTTGAACTCGGCCATGTCGTCGCCAACGCTGATCGGCTCCCACTCCCGGGCGTTGCCCTCCCCGACCACCAGGCTGGCCTGCTGAGTGACCCACCCGGCAACTTCGGGGTCGTTTATGACGGGAGGGGTCCCGTGAATCCTCTCGAACGACGTCGAAGCCCGCATCGCCGCCGCGACATTTGTGGCGATTCGCTCCAGAGATTCCATGATCCTGGTGCGCGTTTCAGGCGTGTACGCCCGCACGGTCCCCTCGACCGTCACGTTATCGGCGATCACGTTTGACGCCGTGCCACCGTGTATCTGTCCGAATGTCAGCACGCCCATGTCGTTGGGCGGAATTTCCCGGCTCACAACTGTTTGCGCAGTCGTAATGATCTCGGCCATTGCGATTACAGGGTCGATAGTCATATGCGGCATCGCACCGTGACCGCCCTTGCCAGTTACAACCAGCCGGAACTGGTCGGCGCTGGCGAATACTGTCGCCCTGTTCACACCGATGATCCCGGTCGGTATCTGGTTCCACAGGTGCGTGCCAATCACCCGGTCTGCCGGATACCTGTCGAACAGGCCATCCCCGATCATCGCCAGCGCACCCTGGACCACCTCTTCGGCGGGCTGAAAAGCGAACACCACGGTGCCTGCGAGACGGTCTTTCAGGTCCGCGAGGATTTCGGCAGCGGTCAGTGCCATCGCGATGTGTCCGTCGTGACCGCATGCGTGCATCCGGCCGTTTTTGGACGCAAATTCCAGCCCGGTCAGTTCATCGACAGGAAGCCCGTCGATATCGGCCCTTATCATCAGGGTCGGGCCGTCCCTGGCACCCTTTAAGACCCCAACGACACCCGTTTGTCCGATGCCGGTCTCCACTTCCAACCCTGCCGCCTTCAGACGCTCGGCTATTGCGCTGGCCGTCTCGTTTTCCTGGAACCCCAGTTCGGGGAAAGTGTGGAAAAGACGTCGAGTAGCGATCATCTCGCTTTTTCGGGCAGCTACGAGGTCTGATATTGCGTCTGGGGGCATTGCTTTGCGCACACTCCGGTTAAGAGAATTATTGTCGCTGACAGGCGCAGCAACTTTACCGGTAGTTCGCCGGGTTTGCCTGACACTCGGAACTGAACGGACCCTCAGATCCTGCCGAAATCGGGCCGGCGAAAATTGTCATACTGGCACAAAATATCGTCATTCTGAACTTGCCTGTCCTGAGTACATCCTGAGCTTGACGCAGGGCGGAGTCGAATGGGATTCAGAACCCTCTGGACATCTGGAAAAACGGCAATCGCTTCACCGAGGGCTCGATCGACCAGTCCAACCCACCCTCTAACTCCCTCCCTGCCAGGGAGGGAGGACTTACCCCGAGTAAACACCTTCTCGGGCTGCGCTGGTGTCCCTGCCGCGCTGCTGCAGCACGGCCTGCGCGGCGGCAACGTTTGCGGCCTCGCCCTTCCATGCCGCCAGGGGCGCTGCCTGCAAACCCCGGCCGTACGAGTAGGTCAACTCCCACGGCAGGTCTTCGGTATTGGCGATCTTGTTGATCGCATCGAGGTTCACGACCGACTCCTCGTCACCCTGTCCACCCGACAAAAAGGCGATGCCGGGGACGCTGGCAGGTACATATTCGAGGAAACAGTCGATCGTCTGCCGTGCCACCTCGGCAGCCGGGGCCCGGTCCGGCGCGTCCGATCCCGAGAGGACCATATTCGGCTTGAGAACGATGCCTTCAAGGTCAACGTTCTGGGCGTCGAGTTCCTCAAAGACCGCCCGCAGGCTGTGGCTCGTGGCCGAACGGCATTCATCGATGCTGTGGCTGCCGTCCATCAGCACTTCTGGCTCGACAATGGGCACCAGTCCCTGTTCCTGAGAGAGCGCAGCAAATCGCCCGAGCGCGTGCATGTTCGTGCGGATGGCGTAGTCGGAAGGCCGGCCCTCACCGATCGTGATCAATGCACGCCACTTCGTGAAACGAGCGCCCATCAAAAAATACTCGGCCAGGCGGGGTCGAAGCCCGTCCAGCCCCTCGGTAATGACCTCGCCCGGGGCGCCGGCCAGATCGTGGGTCGAGTTATCGACCTTGATGCCGGTAAGAACATCCGATTCTGCAAGCAGGTCGACGAAGCTCACCCCTTCGTCATCGGACTGGCGGATAGTCTCGTCGTACATGATCACGCCGCTGATGTAGTCGCCAATGTCACTCGTCTGGAACAGTAGCTGGCGCCACTGCCGGCGTGACTGTTCCGTCGACTCGACACCGATGCTGTCGAGCCGCCTGGCGATGGTCCCGGTGCTTTCGTCAGCTGCGAGGATGCCCTTTTTCCGGGCAACCATTTTCATGGCAATTGAGTTCAGTTCGGCAGATGCCATGTCGGCGTTCCTTTTACCGCTTGATCGTCAGGCATTGAGCCGGACGGTTCAAATGTGGCGTTCGCTTGAATTTTGCCCCAGAGGCATCATACAGCCAACAGTGAACGACTAACTACCGGTGACCCGGAGGTCGACAAACATGACAGAAAAAAAGGCCGGCGTATCTTCGTCGGCCCTTTCTCTGAATCGCGTTCACTTTGTGGCTACATCGCCCCATGCTGTTTGAACAACTGGGCAAGCAGCGCGATTCCTTCAGTGTTCTTCTGTGTCGACTCAAACGCGAAGCAGAGACGTGCACAGTTGTGGCCGGTGCGCCCCGATGCATCGGCCTCGAAGTTCGTTCCGGCAACGTAGCCGACACCCTGTTCGAGCACTTCATCGCGGATGCTGGCGATATCGGCCCCTTCGGGCATGGTCAGCCAGACGTAGCAGCCACCTTCCGGCGTCGACCATTCTGCGCCCGAGCCGCCAAAGTTTTCCTCCAGCGAAGCCACCATCGCATCGCGCTTTGCCCGCAGCACCGGGCTGAACGAGTCGCGGTGCGAATCGAGGTTGTTTCGCAAAAATCCCTCGATTGCCATTGCCGCGAACTGGTTGGGGCCGCTGCCCTGCTTGAACCCGAGGGCACGACGCATAACTTCGGGGGCCGCCGTGAAGTAGCCGAGGCGAAGACCGGGGGCAAGCAGTTTTGAGTAAGAGGCCACATAAACCACGATGCCCGAGTCGTCGAGCGCCCGGAACGCCGGCTGCGTTTCGCCTTCGAAACGAAGGTCGACGTAGCAATCGTCCTCCAGGATCGGCATCCTGTGCTTGTGAGCAATATCCAGAATCGCCTTGCGCCGTTCTGCCGAAAGCGTGGAACCCGTCGGGTTCTGGTGTTCGGGAATGGTGTACAGATATTTTGGTTTACTGCCGTTAGCGGTCAGCTCGGCGATCTGTTCATCCAGCGCCTCGGGGATGATCCCGCCATCGTCTATTGCAACACCCCGGATATCGGCACCGGACCTGCGGAGTTGGTTCAGAGTACCCATGTAGACGAATTCTTCAGCGAGAACGACATCGCCCGGGTTGGTCAGCGCCTGGATGACCAGTCCGATCGACTCGCCGGAGCCGTTGGTCAGCGCAATCTCGTCGGCCCCGACGGTGAAACCTCGATCGCTGGTCAACTTCTCCGACGTGTACTCGCGAAGTTCCTGGGAACCCAACTGGTGCGGGTAGTACGCCATCCCCTGAGCGGTCTTCATGCTGTCTGAATCGACGGCGGTCCTGAGCGCCTGGATCAGGCCGTCCATCGGAAGCGTCTCGGGGGCGGGATATGCGACGGCAAAGTCGTACTTTGCGTGCTTCACGACGTTTAACGGTGTATCGGAAGAATTCTCGGAAAAGAGAGTGTCGTAACTGAAGCTGTCCGCCATGTTTGTCGCCATATATGTGAAAGTCCCAATCGCGGCACAGCCGCGGTCATGTTGTTCTACCCCGGGTCGGGCGGGTGAAGCTTACCGCCAGCCATGTCTGGCCGCAAAGGGTTCGCCCGGTTGATTGGCGCATGCGCACTCGATTGGCGCATTCGAATGGCTGAGATACACTGCGCCGACTTTCGGTACCCGTTATTCACCGTAAATTTTGCCAGGGGATTCGCACATGCGTGGAGTGGCATTTCGCGGAAACAGCGTTGCAGAGGTGATCGACTATCCGGACATCGAGCCGGGGCCCGGGCAGGTGCTGGTCAAACTGAGGTCCTCCGGGCTGTGTGGATCGGATTTCAATCGTTACCGGGGTGAAACTCCGAACGAGCATGACGGCCAACTCATCCGCCCCGGTCACGAGCCATGTGGCGAAATTGTTGGCCTTGGACCCGGTGTTACCGGACTGAGCGTTGGCGACCGGATCATTCAGCACCACTACGAGGGCTGCCGCGAGTGCGAATACTGTCTCACGGGCTGGCAGCAGCTCTGCCAGGTCACTGATAAGAAGGAATACTACGGAGGCTCAATGCACGGGGGCCACGGCGACTATATGGTCGTCCACAAATCGACATGCGTGCCGTTGCCCGACGAAGTCGATTACGAGGTGGGCGCCTACCTTGCCTGCGGAGCAAGCACCGCTTTTCAGGCGCTGAAAAAGCTCGATGTCTCAGGCCGGGACGTGCTTGCGGTTTTCGGACAGGGGCCGGTAGGACTTGCGGCAACCATGTTCGGTACCGAAATGGGTGCAAGAGTGATCGCGGTCGACATCTCCAGGGATCGGCTCAAGATGGCCGCAGAATCTGGTGCCTGGGCGACGATCGACAACACAAACGGTGATGCGGCCGACCAGGTTCGGGAACTTACGCATGGCGCTGGAGCAGATGCCTGCCTCGAAGCAGCCGGGCTTGCCGTGACGCGGGTGGCGGCTGTCGAATCGACCCGGATATTTGGCAGGACCTGCCTCGTGGGCGAAGGGGGCGAGGTGACGTTTCAGCCAACACCCCACATCATCCACCGCCACCTCACGCTTCTTGGCTCATGGACTTTTTCTACATTCGGTCTGGCGGAGGCAGCAAGGTATACAGCCGAGAGAAACGTTCCACTTGCCTCGGTAATCACCTCGCGCTCGACGATCGAAGAAGCACCGGGGGCATACCGTGAGTTTTCGTCTGGCGCGCCGGGCAAATTCGTTATCAACTGGGAGTGAATACCGAGTTGTCAGGGGCGTCACGTAGACGAGTATGTGTGGTTAACTCCTTCCCCTTGTGGAGACGGGTGCCCCGGTGTATTCGGGGCGCGGTTGAAGGGAAAATTTGTGACACCGGCGCAAATGCCATCGAGAGCATGATGACTACCGGGCAACTTTCCCCTCACCCCAACCGCTCCCGGTGGAGAGGGAGGTTGAGGTAGTTTCTTACCACCATTTGCCCCGGAAGTTGAATCCAGCACACAACGGATTTCGTAATCAAGTTCGCCACCCCCCTTTTAGAGCAGGTGCTCGATGTCGTAGAATAGAAGGTCGGGTGAGCGGTAAATGTAATCGCGCGAGTTTCGGGTTGACCGGATTTCGAGCGTGAAGCAACGAAAAAAGTTCGGAATTCATCTAAAACTTGTGTGATTGCCACCATTCTCAACCTGTGGCAGTGCCCCGCAGATTAAAACGGGGCATGCTGCGCGCGAGGCGCCAGAACGAACAGCCTGAGATCGGTATCTGTCCGGGTACTCGATAGTCCAGGCACGGGCAACAGATGCCCGAAAGGAACAACCGTTGGTCGAAAAGCGACGAACAACCCCTGTCAACGACGTATCAGCCGCTCTCGACGGGGATGCGGAATATACGCCCGCGTTCACGCGTCTGGAGGGTTCGGAAGACGAAGCCAACCAGATAACTGAGAGCGGCGCTACTGCCGTAACCCGGTCAGAGTTGGACATGTGGGAAGCCGCACGGGCGTCGGATTCAGCGACCAGCCTTACCAACGCCCTCGCCCAGGAGGTACAGGAATCCGAACTCACTGAAGACACAGTACGGATGTATCTGCGCGAGATCGGCCGTGTCGCGTTGCTGACAGCGGCAGACGAGGTCGTACTTGCACGTGCGGTTGAACTCGCACAGCGCCTGGAAGCGATGGAGAAGGAAATCCAGGGCGATATCGAAGTTGGAACTCCCGACCCCTTTACGATCATCACCGATGTCCTCACGAAGCTTGGCCCGGTCGGCGACACCGCATCCGCGGTTGCAAAGTACCTCGGCCTCAAGGCTCCGGTAACACTGGGTGCGATTCTCACCACTCCCGACATGCGCGCCCTTATCGATGGCAAGCGCGAAGATGAGTTGATCAACTACCTGTCGGACGCTCTGGGTGTCGAGCCGGACGAGGCACACAGGCTTGTCGTGGAACTGTCGGTGGTCTCCCGGCTGCTGGCACCGGACATGGTAGAAATACTCGGGATAAATCCAGCGCTGACCGACCTGCCCGACCAGGTCGTCAAACCAAAATTTCTCGCAGCCCTGCAGCCACTTACACCGGTGCTGAGCGCTCACCTGCTGCGCGTGCACGAAGAGGGTGAGAAGGCCCGCCGGCACCTCGGTGAAGCAAACCTCCGATTGGTGGTCAGCGTTGCCAAGAAGCACCTCAACCGGGGGCTTTCGATGCTCGACCTCATCCAGGAAGGCAACATTGGGCTAATGCGTGCCATCGAGAAGTTCGACTTCCGCAAGGGCTTCAAGTTCAGTACATATGCAACGTGGTGGATCCGACAGGGAATCACCCGGGCCATTGCCGACCAGGCGAGGACGATCCGCATCCCCGTTCACGTCGTCGAGACGTTGAACAAGATCATGCGAGCGCGACGTGAACTCGGGCAGCAGTTGAACCGCGAGCCGAACGTCGAGGAACTCGCCGAACGGGTGGAGCTATCGGTCGAGCGAGTGTCTGAAATTCTCCAGATGTCGCAGGAACCGGTCTCTCTCGAAACACCGATCGGTGAAGACGCAGAGAACGAACTGGGCGACCTGATCCAGGACGTTTCAGCACCGGCGCCCGCCGATGTTGCGGCCCAGTCGTCGATGCGTGAGCAGGTCGACCGGGTGCTCAGCCACCTCCAGGACCGTGAGCGACGTGTGCTCGAACTGCGGTTCGGCCTGTTCGATGGGCGGCCGCGGACTCTTGAAGAGATTGGTGGCGAACTGAACCTCACACGTGAGCGGATTCGCCAGATCGAGCGCAAGGCGCTCGGCCGGCTGCGAGGCGACGCCAACGTCGCCGAGCTACGTGAGCTGCTCGCGTAGCGACTGAACTGTTCTGACAACTTTTAGCCCCGGGCCAGGTCATGGTCCGGGGCTTTTGGTTTTTTTGCCTGTTTGCTGTGAAGCAGATGGCAGATCACAAATACTCGCCCGAAGATGAGTCGCCGGTAGAGGTTTTGGCCTCAATCGACGCGCCTGGCGAGAATCCCCTCGGAGCTCGCAGCAGAGTCAGGCGCGCCGTGCCAAGAAACCATTTCTGGATCCAGAGCGGCAGCCGTTCGAGAAGCCGAAGCGGGAGTGGACCTCGTGAAATCTCCGACTGATACCAACGGGAAGCACGCCGCCTGATTTTCAACATATCGCCAACCGGTATTGACGCCGGAGTGCCTGACTTCTCCCGGATTGCCAGCCGCAGATTGACCCGTCCTGCAAGCCCCATTCTGCCAACGTCACCCCGACCAATCTTCATGAATCGAATATTCAACCACACGAGCCAACCCGGCCAGTCGAGAGCGTACAGCCGTGCGCGATTGTTGCCCCACGACTCGAACGCATGGCGAGTCGCCTGGTGGGTAACCGCGTGATCTGCGTGCCCGTAATCGCCGTACCGTGAGTGTGTAATCACCAGGTCCGGGGCACTTTCCGACATGCGGCCACTTATACGGCCCGCGAGGTCCTCGATCGGGGCAGTTACCAGGCGCGTCGAAAGGGTCCGACCGGGATTCTCGTCATCTTGCGGGCTGACCTCGTCAGGCCGCACGGTCCCATCGGTATAACTGAACGTTTCAACAGTCGATACACCGAGGTCCTCGCACGCGTTTCGCATTCGACGTGTCCGGTCATTGTCGCCGGGTGCGAGGCACAGCAAATTCACTTCGTGTCCGGTCGACACCAATTTTGCAATCAGCGCACCTGCGAGCAGGGTTTCGTCGTCGGCGTGAGCGAATACCATCAACACCCGGGGCGCTTCGCCGCTCAACTGGTTTCCTCCGCTTCGCTCTTGAGATCGCGCAGCCACGACTCGGTCATTCGGCGAATCAGCCATCGTGGATATGCCAGCCCGATCGGCAGAAACGGACTCGAAAATCGTTTTTTGTCCATGACCCGGGATTTGCCAGATTCAAGGCCAGGCTCGCCAACAACAGATATGGTCCTGACCGCGGTGATCGAGTATTTGGTCGAAGTCCACTCGATCAGCCGCCCGGGCTCAAAACGGCCCACGGTTACGTTGAACGGCACATCCCTGAACGCCATCCTGAGTTTGAACCCAAACTGGTGCCCTGCTTTCCAGTGGTTAATGCTCTCCGGGGCATCCCAGACCTCGGCGCATACCGCGGCCCAATCCGGCCATTTATCTGCAGCTGCGGCTACCTGCCAGGCGCGCTCGGCCGAAGCATCGAGAACGATGCTCGAAGACATCTCGAATTCGAACAACCCTGATTTCAGCTCAATACCGCCAGGCGATTGACCCGGTCAAACCCTCTGTGACACGCTCGGTACAAGTAACTTCTGACCTTTACCGGAGAAACATGTCCGAGTTTAACGATTCCGCAGCGGATGCACTACGAGGTTCAGGCCTGAGGGCCACGACGGCACGACGGGCTGTGATCGACGTGCTCCGAACAATGCGAAAACACATGACCGTTTCCGAAGTCATTGGAGCTCTCGCCGTGACAGGTGCAAAATTCGATAAATCTACGGTATATCGGGTGTTAAGCGACCTCGGCGGCGTGGGATTGGTCGCAGAATCACGTTTGAGCCCCGGCGACACCGTGTTTGAGTGGATCAGCCAATCGAACCACCACCACCTGCAATGCACGAGCTGCGGTCGCACGCTGCCGCTTGACGACGAACTGGTCCAGGGTTTTGTTGCGAAAGTGCACGACCGGCACGGCTTTCACGTGAACGCCACCCACCTGGTTCTATCCGGCATCGAGCACGACTGCCCGTCGGGCGGTGGGTAGGCGAAATTGTCATTGCGAGGAGTTCTTAGCCTGCCCTGAGCGCAGTCGAATGGGACGTGGCAATCAGCGCTCTACAGCTACAGGCAATCCAAGCGTCGGCGACAGGTCACTCCAGCCAGGGTTTGTCGATTCAATCAGCGCTAGCTTTCGTGATCGCTTCCAGCTTTTAATCTGCTTTTCACGTTCAAGAGCGGACCAAATATAGTTGGAGC
>JADFLG010000040.1 GCA_022564545.1 Chloroflexota bacterium
GAATCGTGATCGGCCGGTTCGAGGCATTCACGACTTTAATCGAGATCGAAGAATCTCTCGTTCCGGTACTCGAAGGCGCTCAGTAACCATCCCAAAACACATTACGAATCGAGTTATCAGATAGACGGGCATGCGCGGATAATTCCTTCTCCTTGGGGAGAGGGGTTTTTGAGATGGTTTCTTAGTCCGACACCTTCAGGATCTGCAGGATCCCGGAAGCGGTCGTCTCATATTCGACAGTCACCTGTTCTTGCAGCGCCCTGTGCTCTTCCAGGTGCGACGGTGTAAACCCTGCGAAAGTGCCTCCGCCTTCGAACTCCCATTGCCTCCCCGAGTCGTCCACGAGCGTCAGCCTTGAAATCATGGTCACCGAGGCTTGTTCGACGCTCACGACTTGACCTGTAACGGTGTCAGTCGCGTTCGGGACAACCGAAAGACCGAATGCGATTAAGATCACGGCAGCAAGGGCCAGGAGTGCGAGGAGCGTTGTTCCTAATCGAGTCATTCGCCGGACGATGATAGCAACACCATGTTTTAACGGCGGATTGGGGCACACTTGCGAACGGAGCCCTTCCGGCTTGCATACCGGTCCATTCATCGTCGCAGAAAGTTCTTCCCGTCTTGGTCAGGTGGTATCTTCAACGACGGAAAACTCGGGAAAGTCTGTAATGGATAACCGGTTAGCTTCGCCGGGTCTGTTTCCGCCAAAGTAACTCCAGCACCACCTGAACCTTCAAGTTGCAGAATCCCTTCGCACCAGGACCAGGCGACAAGGTCGTCCGCCGACCGAGGCAGTCAGAAATGTCGCCGATACGCACACGCGTCGAGCGGCGTGCGGTATCGGTCCGCGGCCCGACTTCGCCGATGATGCTGGTTTACAGCTTCTTCGCAGTCGCTGCCGTTGGCGCCCTGCTGCTTTCGTTGCCAATTTCCAGCACCGAATCTGAATTCACCTCGCCAATCGGCTCGTTCTTCACCTCTGCGTCGGCCATGACGGGAACAGGACTCATCGTCGTCGACACCAGGGAGGCATGGACGGGGTTCGGGCAGGCTGTGATCGCAGCCCTGATCTTCATTGGCGGTCTGGGGTTTATGACCGGCGCAGCCTTTTTGCTGTTTATCACGGGCCGCCGTTCGAGTTTGCAGGGCCGCCTGGTGGTTGGGGCGGGGCTTGACGACAACCGGCTCGGGACGATCGCAACACTGGCCCGCAACATCATCCTGATGGCGATCGTGATCCAGATCATCGGGGCAATCGTCATATTCGTCAGCTGGTACCTCGTGGACCCGTTATGGCCCGGAATGACACTCGGCGAGGGTCTATGGCAGAGCGTTTTCACGGCAATCTCGGCATTCAACAACTCGGGGTTCGAAATACTTCCCGATGAACTCGGTAAGGGTGCCCGTCTGATCGGGGGTGCCAGTCTGATGGGGCTGAGCAGCGACGTTCCCTCTCTGTTGATCATCGGTCTGATGATCCTCGCAGGGTCGACAAGCTATGTAGTGCTGGCAAACATGGTCGTAATTCGCGGCTGGCACCGGTTGACCCTCGACACAAAACTGGTGCTGCTTGGCATCGGCGTGATGCTGCTGATCGGGTTCGTCGCGTTTATGACGCTCGAATGGACGAACCCCGGCACGATCGGCAACGACCCGGTCACGAGCAAGCTGACCCAGGGTGTCTTTCACACGGTGAACAGGACGGCGGGCTTCTCCACCATCGAATACAGTGAACTCCGCTCGGCCAATCTCACCGTGACCGAAGGGATGATGTTTGTTGGCGGGGCCTCTGCGTCAACGGCAGGTGGGATCAAGGTCAGCACCTTCATGGTGATCGTGATAACTTCGTTTGCAGTGTTCAGCGGTCGAGGCCGCACGACAGTATTCGGCCGCGAGATCCCGAGGGTGAACGTTCAGCGTGCGCTGGCGGTGGCTGCCACCGCGGCAGCGGCTGTGCTGCTGCTGGTGATCACCCTGTTCGTTGTACAGCCTGAACTGGACTTCCGCGCCGGCATTTTTGAGATCGTTTCTGCGTTCGGGACGGTCGGCTGGTCGGCGGGGGCCACATCGAGTCTCAATCAGCCCGCGCAGGTCGTCGTTGCGATAACGATGTTCGTCGGCAGGTTCGGACCCCTTACGATCGCCCTGTTCATGGCCGGCCGTGAGCGGCAGGACCTGATCAGGTTCGCAACCGAACGAATCCGAATCGGGTAAGAAACTGTCCCAAAACACATTAATAGGCGAAGTGAAATTCCTTCTCCCCGGGGAGAAGGCCAGGTTGAGGGGAAAGTGTTCGACCGCGGTGTAGATGCTTTCGAACGGTATGTTCTACAGAACGGCTTCCCCCTGACCCGCGCCCACAAGTGGGCACCCGTCTCCCGGAGGAGAGGGAGTTTTGGGATAGTTTCTAAGGGATGTTCCCATGGACGGCGTTTACATCCGCCGGGCACGTACTGCCCCATTTGTTCCAGCTGCTGCCCACTTTGCGCATGTAAAAAAATCTTCCCTCCCCAATAATCCACGGGCCAGGCAGGACCTTCGAACACCTATGGCGGCCCGATGCTGAGACTCCGTCATCTCGACTGCAGCAGAGAAACCTGAGGTCGACCTGGTCGGCATCACTTCTCAACCGAGAGAACCTGAGATTCCTCTCCCGATTTTCATCGGGATAAACTCAGCCGGAATGACGGTAGACGGGCGCAAGGAAGCCCTTGACTGACTCGGACGGTGATCCTGGTCTGGTCACCGGTTGCCACGCCCGGCCTGAGCCTGACGAACGGGTCGTCGAACCCTTCGTCAAGCTCAGGGCACCGCTCAAGCTCAGGGCACCGCACCGCGCAATAACATCCGCCACACACAGGCTGACGACCACGGCCACTCCCGCAAAATACGGCGGCGTCAGCGGGGTTGTACTTGACCCAAGTCCGCAAACAATGTCCGTGAGGACTACAGGACTACACCATCAGGTCCCCGCCGCTGAGGTCGAGCGCCTGCCCGGTAATGTATGCGGCCCGGTCCGAAGCGAGAAAGGCAACGAGTTCGGCGGCCTCGGAAGGCTCACCGAGACGGTGGATGGGGAAGCCGTCTGTGTACCGCTTCAGCCGGTCGTCGTCGACCTCTTGCTGCACCATCTCGGTGTCGATCAGCCCCGGGCAAACGGCGTTCACAGTAATACCGTGCGCCGCCTCTTCCATCGCCATGTGACGCGTCAGGCCCAGAACGGCGTGTTTCGACGCCGTGTAGTGGGCTCCGCCAAGTGTGCTTGTGGTCCTGCCGGCGGTCGAGGAGAAGTTGACAATGCGACCCCAGCCGGACCGGCGCATTGACGGCAGCACGGCCCTCGAAGGCAGGAAGGTGCCCTTCAGGTTCACATTCAGGACCAGGTCCCACTCGGCCTCGTCCATATCGAACACCGCGGTGCGCCGAAGAATCCCCGCGGCGTTCACCAGGATGTTGATGTGGCCGTATTCATCGGTCGATCGCCCGATCAGCGATTCGACAGCGGTCGAGTCGGCGACATCACCGGCAACTGCAATCGCCTTTCCGCCATCCGAGATCAACTGCTCGACCGTAGCCTGTGCAGACTCGGCCACCAGATCGTTCACCACAATAGAAGCGCCCGCCGCCGCCAGCCTCACGGCCACCGCCCGGCCCATCCCGCGCCCGGCACCCGTCACTATCGCGGTGCGGCCGGTCAGTTCATCTGGAATTGCGGCGGGAAGTTTTGGGCTCGATACGTTCACGTCTACTCCGTCCGGTGCTGGATGACCTTGCCGGATTGGCACGAGGCCATGACGCCGAAAAACTCTTTGAAGAAGTCGGCAACCGGAAAATAGTGCGTCATCGCGGACGATGCGTCCAGCCCGCTCTGCAACATGGCGACCGTCCTGTACCAGGTCGCGAACATTTTTCTTGTTTCGAGTTTTGCCATTGCCAGCGCCTTCACGCTATGACCCGCATTTCCCGCCCTACCTTCGTGAACGCGGCGACGGCCTGATCGATCTGATCGAATGTGTGTGCCGCCGACATTTGCGTCCTGATACGCGCCTGCCCCAGTGGTACGACGGGGTAAGAAAATCCGACGACGTAGATCCCTTCCCCCAGGAGCCGCTCAGCCATATCTGAAGCCACGCTGGCCTCGCCGAGCATCACTGGAATGATCGGGTGGTCGCCCGGAACAAGGTCGAAGCCGGCCCGGGTCATGCCTTCACGGAACCGCCGGCTGTTGTCCCGTAACTTCAGGCGAAGTTCACCGCTGGCCTCGAGCATGTCCAGGACGCTGAGTGAGGTGGCGGCGATCACCGGTGCGAGCGTGTTCGAGAACAGGTACGGGCGGGAGCGCTGCCGGAGCAGCTCCACGATCTCACTGCGGCCCGAAGTGTACCCGCCTGATGCCCCACCGAGCGCCTTGCCCAGCGTTCCGGTAACGATGTCCACGCGGTCCATCACGCCGGATAGTTCGGGTGTCCCGCGACCGCGCTCACCAATGAAGCCGACGGCGTGCGAATCGTCCACCATCACAAGGGCGTTGTAACGGTCTGCGAGGTCGCAGATCGCCTCCAGGTTGGCGTAACTGCCGTCCATTGAAAAGACCCCGTCCGTCGCGATCAGGCGGCGGCGCGCACCCTTCGCCTCGACCAGCTTCGACTCCAGGTCTTCCATGTCGTTGTTGGCGTACCGGAAGCGACCGGCTTTGCAGAGCCGGATGCCATCAATGATCGAGGCGTGGTTGAGTGCATCGCTGATCACTGCGTCCTCGGGTCCGAGAACAGTTTCGAACAGGCCGGTATTGGCGTCGAAGCAGGAGGAGTAAAGAATCGTGTCTTCCGTGCCAAGAAAGCTGCTCAGGCGAGTTTCGAGCGCTGCATGCACACCGTGCGTGCCGCAGATGAAGCGCACGGAAGACATGCCGAAGCCATATTCCGTGATCGCGGCGCGGGCCGCTTCACCGACGGACGGGTCGCTCGAAAGGCCAAGGTAATTGTTCGCGCACAGGTTGATGGCCTCCGCCCCGTCCTGCATGCGAATCACGGTGCCCTGCGGGGAGACGATAATGCGCTCTGCTTTGTAAAGACCGGCCGCGCGAATATCCGCGACCTCCTGGTCGAGTTGACTGAGAAAGCTCTGGTCCATGTGTGCGCATTCCTTACGTCTACTGGCTTTCAACCGGACTTTTGCCGGGAACGTAACCTGTTCGATTGGGGGGACTGTGGGCGACTCAGCAGCACAGGCGATAGAAAAGGCCGCACGCCCCGGAATCAAACAACCAACCGGCCAACCGATCGACCTGCCGACCGCCTGAAGCTGGTCGGTGCCCGCTCGGTTTTTATCCCCTGTCGAGGCGATCAAGTCCCGTTCTCAGAGGACGGTCAGTCCACCACGGTTCACCACTGAACGAACATCGGCATGATCGTCCCGTTGCACCTTCAATGGCGGCGCCGTTCAGGATTTCGGCCCGGCGATCAGCGTAACGGTTCCACGTAAATCGTCAAATCAATATCGACGGATCCTTCCGCACCGGGAAATCTTGAGTGTGTACGTCGATCGTCCGGTCGTCATGTGGAGGAAATGAAATCTGCAAATTGAGCGCGATGTTCGCCGGACCTCTGAATTTGGAGAAGTATTCGGCTGGCCATGGAACGTCGATTATGAAATGCGAGTCTTTTCTATTGATCCCAATTCCGGTTGATTACTCGATCGACTCCGAGTCATTCACAGTCACGGACCAACGATGGAGCGACCGATAATCCCCGATTCGATAAGTCCCCCGTCTCGGCCAGATCGTCAAGTCGAACCGGATCAGGCCTTCGAGAAGCCCGTCGGCACACCTGGAAGAAGTACGGCGATTCCACCTGATCGAATTAACAGATGTGCCTGTCGGCGATGTGCGACCACACTTCATATACAGGGTGAAAGCCGGGGAGCCAAAAAACCTCACCCCGGCCATCGCCGCTGCAGCTACGGCAGTAACGACCGCGGCAACATCACCTGTTTTCCAGTCCCAGAAATCAGATTCCATCGCGCGGTGCTTTGTACAACCGTGACGCTGCAACACCGTCGCTAAGACCCGGCCAAGGAAAGGTGGGCGCCAGGCCGGAAGTCGAGCGGGCCAATATTCGAGATCGAACGGCGATCAACCTGCAAGGTAAGAAACCCCTGATGGGTTTCGGACCCACGACCCCGCACATCGCGAAAGGAGCGCTCTGACCGCCGAGCTGCCGGGGCACAGGCGTATGGGGTGGCCGTGGGATTGGCGATATCTGACAAATCGCAAGGAAGATCAGTTCGCCAAACCGGGAACCCCGCGTGCGCAGGCCGACCAATCGAGTCAATCTGCCCGGGAACTTTGTGAAAGAACATCACATATTAGTGAACAGGATCACAAATATATTGACCCGAAATTTCCTTGACGTGGCCAAATATCTGTGTTTGACTGTGGGCGGTCCCAAGGGGTCAAAGCACTAAGCTGGAACTGAATACTGGAACGAGGGCGAAAGCCTGAGTGAAGGAATTCAGGGAAGGTGGAAGAGCCGAGGTCACTTGGGGCTTTTATTTTGCGCCCGGTTTGCCGCGTCGCCTTCATCCGGTTTCAGGATTCCGATGAAGGGCAAATTGCGATATTCCTCCATGTAGTCGAGTCCATAGCCAACTACGAACTCGTCCGCGATCTCGAACCCAACGTATTTCAAAGTATTATCTGTCAGGCGCCTGGCCCGCTTGTCCAGCAGAGTGCACACTTCCAGGCTCGCCGGATTCTTAGCTCGCAGGTAATCGAGCAGGTAATTCAGTGTCATTCCGGTGTCCACAATGTCTTCGACCATGAGGACATGACGACTCTCGAGTTCCATGTCCAGATCTTTTGTAATCTTGACCGCTGAATCCTCATTGCCGTAGTGCGAGATAGACATAAAGTCGACTGACATCGGCACTGTGATCTGGCGCATCAGATCTGCCATGAAGCAAAAGACACCTCTTAGCACGCCGACCAGAACAGGTTTTTTGTGACGGTAATCTTTCGAAATCTCGCGACCAAGTTCGGCCGTCCTTATGGCGATCTGTGAAGTTCCGATGAGCACTCTGTCGATAACCGGTGTCTCAGAATTGGCCAACGGACCGAACCCATATTTCGCCAGGAGACGATGAAAATCACGCCGGTAGAGGAGGCGTATGTTGATGTCGGGATTTAGTTCACGCAGGCGCCGCAACTTACGATTCTTCCTGGTGACGAGGCTTTGCTTCAACGTAGTGAGCTCGATGTAGAGGTCGAGTTGCGGCAAATAGAAGTCCGGCGTGAACATCTCGGTGACCCGATCACCGTCCCACTGGGTCGGGAACGAGGTCGGCTCGTAGTCCCATTCGACCCCGTAGAAATCGAGGATGTGGGCGAATTCCGCCTCACTCGGGTGGGCGAACTCCGGGTTGTGGATCTTTAAGGCCAAACTACCGTTCGAATCAGCCGGTGCGGCGAACCTGCCCTGCGCATATTCAATACCTAGCTTATCCGGATACTAAGCTTCCCCGGATTGTGCGTCGCACATGATTGCAACCTTCATTCCCTGAACGCAGAAATCCTCACATGAACCGATTGCCGTCGGTTACATGGGGGCATGAAATCTGACGCCACTCTCGGCCGGTGCAAGTAACTGTCCCAAAGCACATTACGGATCGAGTTATTAGATAGACGGGCATGCGTGGATAATTCCTTCTCCTTGAGGAGAGGGGGTTTTGAGATAGTTTCTTAGCTCACCACTGCACGAACATCGGCATTACGACGTGCGTGTAGCCTTCGTGCTTCGCCGACCTGACGCCGTCCCACATGAATATCGCGCTTGAATTGGACATTATCTGACGATTCGTAAACCCGGACGGAAATTACCCAACGGGGGTCGTAAAAGTACTGGAACAGTAGTAAATTACTACCTAAGAGATACAATTGAAGATTCAGTTCCGCAACAACCAACTCCGAAACGCTTACTATGACCGCATTGTCAGGGAGCGATTGTGGGGTCGAATCGTCGCCAATAAGTACGTCCAGCGGGTCGGGTTTGTTGCCGATGCGAGCGGAATCGACGAACTTCGAGCAAACCGGTCACTCCGGTTCCACGCCCTTACAGGCGACCGAGCCGGTCAGTTCGGAATCGATCTAACTGGAAACATGCGGTTGGTCGTGTCATTTACGGACAAAAACGAAGTAACGATTATTTTGGAAGTGACCGATTATCACTAGGAGCGAACTGACATGGCCGACGATGGAACCGGATACGAGAGCGGAGACTTGATTTCTGATCAGGCTATCCCGCCAGGCGAGACGCTTTCCGATGAACTTCACGCTCGAAAGATGACACAGACGGAACTCGCCTCCCGAATGGACCGACCACCAAAAGTTGTGAGCCAGATTATCGCGGGGAAAAAGGCGATCACTGCCGAGACGGCGATTCAACTGGAGGATGCACTCGGGGGGATCAGTGCCATGACCTGGCTTCGAATGGAAGCCCGGTACCGACTGGCGCTTGCTCGCCTGGCGGAAGCTGGGACAGCTTAGGTCGAGAGACTCAAGACAGAATCGGAAGAAAAGTAAAGCGCCCAGAGATGGCGTAACTCAGCTCACCACTGCACGAACATCGGCATTACGACGTGCGTGTAGCCTTCGTGCTTCTTCGACCGAAAAACCCCCGGACTCGACGGCGTGGTCGTCTCGATGTCCACGTCGTCGCCGCTCAGCACGTTCAACACGTCCATCAGGAACTTGCTGTTGAAGGCCACCTTGGACTCTTCGCCTTCGACAGAAGCATCGAGTTCGTTCTCGTTAGAGCCCACTTCTTCGGCGCGGGAGATGATTTTCACGGTGCCGGGCGCATCGCCATCCCCGGGGTTTACGATCACCCGGATAATACCGCTGCCGTCCCGGGCGAAAATCGAGGCCGCTCTCGTGGCCTGAACCATGCTCGCCAGGTCGATCGTCGCCTTCGTGCCGTAGCTTGTCGGGATGAGTTTTTCGTAATCCGGGAAGGTCCCCTGGACCAGCGCGGTAACGATTTCAGACGTGTCCAGCTTGAACTTGGCCGAGCGTCCGTTGGCGTCCACCGACAACTCAACGCTTGACGATCCATCGCCAAGGAGCCGCTCTACCTCGGCAAGTGTCTTGGCAGGCACTATCACGCCGACTTCCTCACTTACCGATGCCCCCAGCTTTCCAGTTTCGACCGCAAGCCTGAAACCGTCCGCAGCCGCAAGCGTGAACGAGTCCTCGGCGAGCTCGACTTTCACCCCGGTAAGTACAGGACGAGAGTCGTCGGTCGCCGCAGCAAACACGACCCGCTCAAGTGCACCCCTGAACGCGTCCGCAGGGATCGTCACCGACGCCCCGCCCTCGACGGTCGGGATCGGTGGGAACTCTTCGGCGGCAATGCCGTTGATCGTAGCGGTGAACTTGTCGCAGGTGACGTGGACACCGAC
Source organism: Chloroflexota bacterium (assembly GCA_022564545.1). Classification (GTDB taxonomy): domain Bacteria; phylum Chloroflexota; class Dehalococcoidia; order Lucifugimonadales; family Lucifugimonadaceae; genus Lucifugimonas. Next base: position 9,457 of record JADFLG010000040.1, read on the forward strand.
GGGGTCTGTCTGGAAATCTATCTGCACGGTCTGACCGGGCAGTGAGTTCACGAAATCGTTGAGCATGCGGGCCGGTACCGTGACAGATCCCTCGCCTTCGATCTGCGCGCCAATCCAGGTGCTGATCGAAATCTCGGTATTTGTGGCGGTCAATTTCAACTGGCCGTTGTCGCCTTCGAGAAGCACGTTCTGGGTCACCGGCAGAGTAGCCCTGGCTGCGACCGCCCGGCTTATGTTTGCCAACCCACGGCTAAGGTTCTCTCGAAGGCAAGTTACCTGCATGCTGGTCCTCTTAATGACGTGCGCGCTAATCCACAATATAGGGGGTTGCAGTATAGGTATGACCACAAGGTTTGGTCAATTTAGCACCACGTGATTTTCGTGCCGAATCCGCTGTCGGTTGACCGATCTGGCGGTCTGGCTGGCGATCTGGCGATAAAATGCTTCGACCGTCCATTTCTCGAACGATCATCAACCCGCACAGGGCCGGTACGCACCGCATATGAATAACTCCAGATTGCTCGAAGTGCTGAAGCTGGTGTCAGAGGGCGAAATGAGCGCCGACCGGGCGGCGTCTGAACTGAGCCTCACGACACCACCGGCCGATCTCGAATTCGCCACGCTAGACCACGACCGAAACGACAGAATTGGATTTCCAGAAGTTGTATACGGTCTAAGTAAAACACCAAAAGACACGGCCGAAATCGCGATTCGCATTTACGAGCATGCCGGAGTGGTGCTGGTGACCAAATCTTCGGAAGAGGCGTTCGAGTTGATACAGGAATCGGTGGCAGGGGCGGTCTGGGAGGAAGGCCCGCGGGCGATCTGGGCTGACCGGAGGCCCGAGGCGAAAAAACGTTTGGTTCCCGGTGTTGCCGTTGTTGCCGCCGGTACCTCTGACCTGCCGATTGCCAGGGAGGCTGTCTTAACGGCCACTCTGATGGGTTGCGACGTGATCGAGATCAACGATGTGGGTGTTGCGGGCCTGCACCGGCTGTCCCACCGAATGGACGACCTCGTCAATGCGAGAGTGATCGTCGTCGTCGCTGGCATGGAAGGCGCGCTGCCCAGCGTCATCGGGGGCCTCGTTCGGGCGCCGGTCATCGCCCTGCCGACGTCGGTCGGCTACGGGGCGAGCCTGGGCGGCGTTGCCGCGCTGCTGGCAATGCTGAACTCGTGCGCACCGGGCGTTTCGGTTGTGAACATCGACAACGGGTTCGGGGCCGGATACCAGGCCGCATCGATAGTTGGTGCGACATGGGGCCCGGCCGGGGCCTGAAACGGGCCAAACATGGACCTGTTTGGAATTCCCCGGCCATAGTCCGGACCGGCACGCAGTAACTATTCCGGGGCCGGGCAAATTTGCCAGGCGCCTGGCTTTGAATTGGGCGGCCGACCGGGGAATTGAACCAGCCGCAATCTCGGGATCGTGCCTGGCGATGCCAACAGGGACGGGGACGCAAAAAACACCGGCGGCCTTCCTGGCTCGCGGGGCGTTTTTACGTTCAGCTTGAGCCGAATTCTACTTCAGGGTCTTCAGGTACGCGATCAGGTTCTTTACATCGTCATCGCTGAACTGGTCGAACGAAGGCATGATGGCCGGCAAGTCATCTGCCAGGAATGCTGCAGGTTCTCGAAGCGACTGCTCAATATACGCATCTGCGTCAAGCGATGTGCGATCGCCCGCACGCTCGTATATGCCCAGAAGACCGGGTCCAACTATCTTGTTGTCGCCCGTCGAATGGCAGGCTGTGCAGGCGCTAATGCTGTTGCTGTTAAACAGTTCCTGCCCCACGGTCGCATCGCCCGCAGATACATCCTGCGTTGGCGGAGCCTCCGGTTCGCTGTCGGGTCGTTCAACAGCGACGGCCTCAGTAGGTTGGAATTCAACTGGTTCCTGTGTCGGCACCTGCTCCTCACTGCATGCTGCAATCACGGTCAGCGCTACGAGCGAGGCCACGATCAGTAGATATTTGTATTTACCCGACACGATTTCGTCCTTAACAAGTGATCTGACATGCGATCTGGGACTACCTGCGCAATTGTTGCAACAACACCAGCTAAAAAGAATATAAGTTCACCGGTTCACGTTAGCAACGGCCGAATAACCGGTCAATCGGGCGGGGACGTGTAATTGCGCGAGATATCGATAACTACCGGGGGTTGATTGCCGGTTAGCATCGAGCGTGCCCCGCTCGCATCGGAACGGCTGAGTGCCGGGCAGCACAGCTTAACCCGAAATACGGCGAATCTCGATCTCTTCGCCCGGAGCGAGCGCGACACGTCGAATCTCGATGCCGAGCTTGAGCAACCAGTAGCTTAGCGTGGCCTTGCTGACGCCCAGACGTTTTGCCGCACCGGTCAGGCCGACTTCGTTGAGCATCTCTGGCAACGCACGCTCGAGGGGTCGCCTGAGCTTTCTTTCGGCCTGGATCATCTTCTTGGTTTTTGCGCCTGGCATTCGACTCCCCTGTTTTCGTACTGGTCCCACGACTGAATGTAGTATTTCGGCCTGTGGGACACCCCGGACTCCAAGAACCAATTCGGTCATTTTTCTGGGGCGCACACTCCGCAAACGACGACGTATACCCGCTCGTCTGATCACAGCAAAGAGTACCGAACAACTGCCGAACACGTCAAGAACCAGTTCCGTACTTATTCCGTCTTTATTTTATATTCGTTCGTAACTGATTCCGTCTTTGAGCTATTTCACCACAGCGATCCGTTCTTGTTTTGTTCTCAGCGCCGATCTGCGAACGTGATGTATGGTTCATGAACATGTGTTGAAGATAATTGCGCACATTTCGCCATTCGATCCGCACGGACGGAACACGCCGCGCGCACACACCGTGCATTGCTGGTGCTCACAGCGGGCGTGCCTTACCCGGCGTCGGGTGAAAGTTCAGCGACTCCTCCCACAGGTCCGGGGGACGAGTTGTCAGCCTTCGCAAGGGATGCCGGGAGCACCACCCGTCAAGTCAGGAACACGGGGTAAGACGGTTTTCACCATCCAGGCCCTCTCCGTCGGCCCTGCAGTTCAAACAGCCTCGGACCAAAAAACAGCAAAACCGACCGATTCATGCAAAATCGAGATAGCCGCTTACCGGGCCACTGCTAGAATTCAGCCTCTGATCCGCTGTGTTACGAGTTCGCGGCCCGGAGGGCGCACGGCCTGACACATCCGTAGAAAGAAGCCTCGTACTGCGACCCAGCACCGCCCTGCCCTCCTGCCTTGCCCGGCCGCCCGTTTGCACGCCGGGCGTTGGTAGTTTGACACGTGCCGACGCCTGGCTTCCGGAGTCCGAAACCGGGCACGTTCATCGCTTATCGTCGGAGAAGAGCCGATAGAGTTCGTCACCGACCTGATACAAACGCTCGAAACGTTCGTCCTCACTTTCTCGGGCGACGTTTATGACTTCATGGGCTGGCCGGGCATCGTCGTGCTGATGTCGATCGAGAGCACGGCGCTCCCGCTGCCAAGCGAAGTCATCATGCCCCTCGCCGGCTGGCGGCTGGTCCTCGACGAGGGGCTGGGCATTCCCTTCGTGCTGCTTGTTGGATTCTGGGGCGCGGTGGGCAGCCTGATCGGATCGCTCTCCGAGTATTACGTTTCTCGAGCTGGCGGTCGTCCTCTGGTCGTGAAATACGGCAAATATCTCCTGATTACCCGGAAAGACCTCGAGAGGGCCGACAGGTGGTTCGAAACCCGGGGAGAAGTGACCATATTCATTGCGAGGATGATTCCAGGAGTCCGCGGCTTCATCTCGATTACGGCGGGTATCGCACGAATGAACGTGATCCGTTTCAGCATCTTCACGTTTCTCGGCGCCCTCCCCTGGACGACCGGACTGGCCTGGGGCGGGTACCTGCTCGGCGAAAATTACGAATCGATCAGAGAAGTGTCGAGGCCGTTCGACATCCCGATCATTCTGACCGTGTCGATCCTGATCGGGTGGTTTCTGTGGCGGCGCGTAAAGGAAGTGCGTGCGGAATCGGCAGCGTCGGGGTCCGGAGCGGACTAGGTTCCCCAACTCGTTCGTGCGGCCGGTCGAATCGTTGGCTTTCTGGCTTCCTGGCGCTCTCGCTGCGGTATATTTGATTCGCACAGCCAACCCTGCCGCCGGTCTCAAGAAGATTCGTCATGGTTACTACCCAGCAGAAACCGAAAACCCCGGTCGCGAAGCAGCTCAACGTCCAGGTGAACGGCATTGGAGTCGGTTGCGCCGCTGACGCCCGTGTGCTCGACGCGATTCGCACAGCAGGGTTCGACGTCCCAACGCTCTGCTACGACGAGCGCCTCGATCCGCAGGGCACCTGCCGCATGTGCCTCGTCGATGTCACTGTCGATGGCAAGCCAGCGCAGGTGGCGGCCTGCACGGCATTCGCATCCGACGGCATGGCCGTCGAAACCCATTCCGACGAGATCACCGAATACCGGAAGACCGTGCTGGAAATGCTGCTTTCGGAAACCTCGTCACCGGCCAACTGCCCGAAGTGCATATCGTTCAAGAAATGCGAGCTGCACGAGGCCGTCGAGGAGTACGGGGCGAAGTGGGACGCCTTTCCGCCGCTGGTGCCACGAGAGAAGGTCGACGATGGCAACCCGTTCATCCAGCGGGATTACGACCTATGCATCTCCTGCTTCCGCTGCACGAACATTTGCAACGACTGGGAGCAGGTAGGGGCCATCACGGTCGAGGGCCGTGGCCAGGAAAGCACGATCGCCTCGTTCTTCGAGAACGACCTGATGAAGTCGCCCTGCACGTTCTGCGGCCAGTGCATCAACACATGCCCGACCGGAGCGCTGACCGACAAAAAGATCGTCGGCAAGACGAAAGCTGAAAAACTCGAACGCACCAAGACGATCTGTCCCTACTGCGGGGTTGGCTGCGGGATCCACCTGTTGACCCAGGACGGCGAGCTGATGGGCACCGAGCCAGATTTCGATTCCCCCAGCCGTGGCTCCCTGTGCGTCAAAGGCCAGTTCGCGTCCTGGGAATTCGTGAAGAGCGAAGAGCGACTCAAGTACCCGCTCATCAAGGAAAACGGCGCCTTCAGGCGGGCGTCGTGGGACGAGGCTCTCGACCTGGTCACGAGCCGCCTCACCGCGATCAGGGACGAGACCGGCCCCGACTCTATAGTTTGCTGGTCGTCGGCCAGAACGGTCACCGAAGCCAACTACCTGATGCAGAAGTTCACCCGGATAGGTATCGGTACGAACAATATCGATAACTGCTCACGCACCTGACACGCCCCAACGGTCGCCGGTATGGCGGTCATGGTCGGCAAGGGTGCCATGACGAACTCCATCGAGGAGCTGGCCGGTACCGATTTCCTGCTCGTCGCGGGATCGAACACCACAGAAGCCCACCCGGTCATCTCGCTGAGAATGAAGCGCGCCGTGCGCAACGGCGCAAAGCTGGTCGTCATCGACCCTCGCAAGATCGAGTTGACGAAATGGGCTTCCCGTCACCTGCAGATCAACATTGGCACGGATATTCCGCTGTTCAACGCGCTCGCTCACGTGATGATCAAGGAAGACCTGTATGACAGGGAATATGTCGAAAAACGGACCGAGGGCTTCGATGAACTGGCAAAGCACGTCGAGTTCTACACTCCCGAGTACGCTGCCGAGGTTTGCGGCGTTCCGGCTGAAGACATCGTCGCCACCGCCAGGGAATATGCCGAGGCATCCCCGAAGGCCGCCATTTGCTACACGCTGGGGATAACAGAGCACTCGTGCGGGTCACATAACGTTCAGTCGATCGCGAACCTCGGGATGCTTGGCGGAAACTTCGGGATGCCAAACGCAGGAGTGAACCCACTGCGGGGCCAGAACAACGTGCAGGGGGCGTCCGATTCGGGAGCGCTGCCCACCGACCTGCCCGGTTACCAGAAGGTCGAGCGACCGGGCGTTCGTGAGAAGTTCGAGAAGGCATGGGGCGCCGAGCTGCCGAAACGCCGGGGGATCACCAAGATCACGGCAATGGACCAGATGCTCAGGGGCCGTGTCCGCGGCGTCTACATCATGGGTGAGAACACCGTCATTTCGGATCCCAACACGAATCACGCCCAGAAGGCGCTCGAAGCCGCCGAATTCATCGTGGTCCAGGACATTTTCATGACCGACACCGCCCGGCTGGCCGACGTGGTTCTCCCGGCAGGATCTTTCGCGGAGTCTGACGGCACATTCGCCAACAGCGAACGACGCGTCCAGCGTGTCAGGCCCGCCATAAAGCCGGTAGGCGAATCACGCACCGACGTCGATATCCTTCTCGATCTCATGGGTCGCTTCGGAATCGTTCAGGACCTCGAATCGCCGAGCGACGTATGGGACGAGATGCGCAAGCTGGCCCCCATTTTTGGCGGCATCACCTACGAGCGGCTCGATGCCGAGGGCGGGCTTCAGTGGCCGTGCCCGACCGAAGACCACCCGGGCACCGAATACCTGCATGCGGACGAGATGGAGTCGGGCCTGCCGGGCTACTTCGCACCGGTCGACCATATCCCCCCGGCCGAGCCGACCGATTCCGAGTACCCGCTGGTGCTCACGACCGGCAGGCGCCGCTCGACCTACCACACCGGCACCCAGACAGGCCGGGCGAGCGGGTTCGATCTGCTGGTGGCGACCGAGCTGGCCGAGATCAACCCGTACGATGCAGACCAGCTGGAACTTACCGACGGGGAAACCATCGTGGTCCGTTCGCGGCGGGGCGAAGTCGAGGTGCCGGTCTTAATTACCGACAAATCGCCCCATGGCACGATATTCATGAGCTTTGCGTTCCCGGAGTTGACACAGACCAACCGGCTAACCTCCGACGCCTACGACTTCATCACGGAAACGCCCGAGTTCAAGGCCTGCGCGGTCCGCATCGAGAAGATCGCGCCGGTAACCGCTTCCGCGGACTAGATGTCGTTGCCCCAAAATGCTGCGGTTGCCGGAGATTGAATGGTCTCTCAACGGACGCTGTTGAGAGTTCGGGGCGATATTGTCGTTGCGAGGAGTTCGACGACGTGGCAATCGTCAACGACGCGGCACGCCATCTTCTGCGGCAAGGGTTGTGCTGGCTGACTCGGCGTGTCTTTCAAATCTGGACGCCGATTGCCACGTCGCAATGACAGCAGCGGTGGCGATGCATCCCCACCCCCGTGCCCACAGGTGGGCACCCGCCTCCCTGACGGAGAGGGCGTTTTGAACAAGAGCCTCAATCCTGGCGGGGGCTCATTCGGGACGACCAGAAGCTGGGGTCGCCCAGTTTCGGAAAATCTATCAGGTCGATTTTTCCTTCGATATTTGAGCCATCGTGAAATGCCTGCACGTTGGCCGCTGCGAACTTCGCTATCTGTTGAGCCGCCCCGATCTGGTTCGTCAGAGGATTTGTCGTGATGATTAGCTTTCCTGACGATGCGAGCGACCCGTCTGTGTTGCCAATCACATCGCCCGGGCAGTCGGTGGCGTAGGCGCCCAGCGGACCGTTCGCAAGCGCTTCAAGCACGGCTTCCTCATCGACGATCGAGCTGTCAGACGTGTTGACCAGCACCGCCCCGTCCTTCATCAGTCCAAGTTCTCGCCCGGTGATCAGCGGAGATGCGGTTGCGCCCGGGTAGAGATGCAGCGTGAGCACGTCTGAACCGGCGACCAGGAGATCGAGCGATAGTCTGCGGACACCCAGTTCGAGAAGCACGCCTGACCGGGTGGTTCGGATGTCGGCCATGTTAACCGTCGCACCGGTCGAAACGAGTTTCCGAGCCACTTCAGTCCCTGTGACTCCCATCCCCACGATTCCCCACACCGGGCCGGAGTCGCCCCGTTGTACGCCAACTGAGGACATGAGCGGCCCGGCGAGCCCGACCACCCGGTTTGCCACCCGGGGCGCGATAACCGTTGAAATGCCGGCGACGACCGTTCCTGCTTCGTTCAAGTGATCGACCAGTGCGGTCGGGGGCCTGCAGCCAAGGAACTGCACGAGCCCTGGTATGGCTTGATCGAAATCGTCGTTTGATACCGCATCGAGCCCGGAATCTCCGATCAGCAGGATACTGCCGTTCTCGGGATCATCATTAGAAAAATCGTCCGGCTCAATTCGTCGCAAGCCCGCCAGATCGCCGGAACCTGCGCCGAAGGCTGTAGAGACGGCAGTGGCAACCGGGTCGGTTTCCGTCGCGATCAGAATGATGTTGGTTGTGTGGGACATGGCAGACAGGTTTGCTTGACGCGCAGGAAGTCAATCGTATAACTGTCCCGGCCGTTGATCGCGCGTCATATGATTCTCAATCGACGAAATAGTGCGTCCTATCGAAGAAACAATGAATTCCACCCAGAATCCCCGGACCCTGCTGTTCGTACCCGGCAACCGGCTTTCGATGCTGAAAAAAGCCGCCGGGTTCGAGGTCGAATGGCTGATCCCCGATCTCGAAGACTCCGTGCCCGCCGCCGAAAAGATCGAAGCGCGGGCCATCGTTGCGGAAAACATCCCCAGGCTGGCCGCGGCAGGAAAACGCGTCGTTCCCCGGGTGAATTCGCTGGCGAGCGGACTTGCCGAAGACGATATAGCGGCCGTTGTTTCGCTCCAGATCGTCGGCATCTCGATAGGCAAAATCAGCACGCCAGAAGATATTGGGATGGTAGACGGGATGCTGGCCGCGGCCGAAAAAAAAGCCGGGGTCACGGTCGGTCATACATCGATCGTGCCGTGGCTCGAAACAGCCGAAGCGGTGATCAACGCCTACCGGATCTGCACTGCGAGCGAGCGCATCCGGTGGGCCGCTTTCGGTGCTGAGGACTTTTCTGCCGATATGGGGATCAGCCGGGCCGTTGATAATACCGGTGATGAAAACGGGGCTGGATCAACGGTCGCATCGGAACCGGGGCTTGCCTATGCGCGCTCGGCAGTAGCAATCGCGGCGAGGGCCGCAGGTGTCCACGCCCTCGACACCCCTTTTACAAAATTCCGTGATCCAGCAGGGCTGCGCGCCGAGGCGATGCACGCGAAGTCGATCGGTTTTAAGGGCAAGCTCGCAATTCACCCGGCGCAGGTCGAGGTGATTGAATCGGTCTTCATGCCGACCGAATCAGAGATCGAGCGTGCAAGAAGAGTTCTCGATATTGCGGCAGAAGCGGAGGCAGACGGCCGGGGCGCGGCGTCGCTCGACGGTGAGATGATCGACATGCCGGTGATACTGAGGGCGCAAAACGTGCTGCGAGACGCCGGCCTGGAGTGACCGGCTTTGGTTAATTCCTTCTCTTTCTGGAGAAGGCCAGGCATGCACTGAGCTTGCCGAAGTGTTGAGGGGAATGATTTCGAATGACATTCGGGCGATTTTTTGAAGAATTTACAGTCGGGCAGGTATTCAGGCACTGGCCGGGGCGCACGATCTCAGAGGCCGACGATACCTGGTTTTCCCTGCTGACACAGAACCAGAACCCGATCCATATCGACGCCAACTACGCGGCGAACAACACGGAGCACGGCCAGAACCTGGTGAACGGTCTGCTGGTGCTGTCGATAGCGGTCGGCCAGTCCGTCGCCGATATTTCAGGCCGCGCCATCGCCGCCCTTGACTATGAATCGGTGAAACATGAGGCCCCGACTTTTCATGGCGACACCATTTATTCACGCTCGACCATTCTCGAGCTTCGCGAAGCGTCGAAAGGCGACCGGGGGGTTGTGTACCTGGAGACCGAGGTTTTCAACCAGCGCGGAGAAAGAATAATGACAGTACGGCGGCACGTGCTCGTCCCGATGCGAAATCACCCCACGCTGGGCGAGGGCAGGCTGCCACACGAAGCTGAATCCTGGCCAGAAGATTCGAAACATGCCTGAAAACGCCGGGCTGCCTGGCCGCAGAGGGCCGCTCCACGGGATACGCATCCTGGCGATATCCCAGTTCGGGGCCGGACCGTTCGCAACGTTGAACCTTGCCGACCTGGGAGCCGAGGTGATCAAGATCGAAGACCCTGCCGTTGGCGGCGACGTGGCGCGCTCGGTGCCGCCGGGAGCCGGGGACGGCGACTCGCTCTACTTCCAGGCATTCAACCGCGGGAAGAAATCGATTGCCATCGACCTTCGCAAACCCGAAGGCGTTTCGGTGTTTCATCGACTTGTCGAGAAATCAGATGCTGTGTTCAACAACCTGCGCGGGGACCTGCCCGACAGGCTCGGGCTGACCTACGAGCGGCTGCGGCACCTGAACCCGGCAATCGTCACCTGTTCGCTCTCCGGATTTGGACGTACAGGCCCGCGCGCCGCCGAACCCGGCTACGATGCCGTCATGCAGGGGCTGGCGGGCTACATGTCGATTACGGGCGAGCCCGGGGCACCTCCGGGAAAGGCCGGGGTGTCGATAATCGACTTCGCCGGAGGATATGCGGCGGCACTTGGCCTGGTGGCGGCGCTGCTGGAAGCGAAATCGACCGGTGTGGGCCGCGACGTCGACGTGAGCCTTCTCGATACCGCGGTGTCGATGCTTTCCTACTTCGCGTCATGGCAGTTGAACAGCGACTGGCAGCCTTCTCGGGCCGCTGATTCCGCTCACCAGACACTTGTGCCCGCCCAGAATTTCCGGACGAGCGACGGCTGGATCGTGATCTTCTGTGCGAAAGAGCATTTCTGGCGAAGCCTGGCTGAGTTACTGGACATGTCAGGAGAGGCGCCAGAACTCGCGAACGACGAGCGGTTCGCCACGTTCGCCGACCGCCACAAAAATCGTGATGCTTTGATCCCCATCCTGTCGGACCGGCTTCTATTAAAGACCACTCAGGAGTGGCTCGAACTGTTCAGGGGGGTCGTCCCGTCAGGGCCGGTCAACACGATCGAGCAGGCATTAGACGACGAGCAGGTGCGGGCCCGGGGACTCGTTGTAGACGTTGAACACCCTGTATATGGCACGATCAGGCAGGTCGCATCGTCAATCGTCACCGAAGGCTCGAACCAGGCGCTGACGCCCGGCCCGGCGCTCGGTGAACATACCGATGAACTGCTTTCCGGTCTGCTCTCACTCAGCGAGGCCGAGATCCGTAGGCTGCGAGATCAGGGGGCGATCGGGTGAAGTCCGTGGCGGCGGGAGTTTCTGCGGCTGGTGAGGGCTGATTAACGAAAACCGCCCTGGCCGGAACCAGAGCGGTATCAATTCCACACATGCTGTCTAAGGAGTGGCTGGGC
>JADFLG010000041.1 GCA_022564545.1 Chloroflexota bacterium
CGCGATATTCGTGATCGTTGGTGTCACTCAACCGGTCATTAGATCGCTGAACGGCACGCAGCTGGAAAAAGTTTGAGCGCACAGGTGTCACCCTCGTAGCGATCATGATCTGGGTGCCGAGCGAGTTCCGCGGGGCGCTTCAACAAGGAACAGTTATTGTCATTCGGAACTTGCCGGTCCTGTGCAAAACGCGCGAAGACCGGCGCCGGGCGGGTGACCATATTGGGCTTCGCATATAGTCTTGAGTTCGATGAGCACGACCTCCAAAAAAACGAATATTGACCTGAACCGGGTGCGGCAGCGGCTGGAACAACGTGAGCAATTGCTTTCTCCGTTCGCTTCACGATCGACCGAGGCCGTCCGGGCCGCCCCGGAAGAAGGGGACCCCTCTCCGGTGCGCACGGCTTTTCAGCGTGATCGCGACCGGATCATCCATACCAACTCGTTCAGGCGCCTCAAGCACAAGAGCCAGACGTTCGTCGCACCGGTTGGAGATCATTTCACCACGCGGCTGACTCACGTTATCGAGGTTTCGCAGATTGGCCGGACTATTGCCCGGGGGCTGAACCTCAACGAAGACCTCGTCGAGGCGATCGGGCTGGGGCACGACCTCGGGCACACGCCATTCGGTCACATCGGTGAAGCCGCATTAAACAAGATGTTGACCGGCGGATTCCACCACAGTCGGCAATCTGTACGCCTCGTCACGCTGCTGGAAAAGGATGGGAAGGGGCTTAACCTGACCGGGCACGTCATCGACGGCATCAGGGACCATTCGAAACCCGAAGGCGAATTCCTGTCCAGGGAAGCCGTCGCCAGGCTTTCTCTGGAGGCCCAGGTCGTCAGAATTTCGGATGTGCTGGCGTACCTTGCCCACGATATTCTCGATGCACTGAGATCTGATTTCATCCGACTCGAAGACCTTCCTGCAGACGCCATCGAAGTGCTCGGCGAGCGCCATTCGCAGCGGGTGAACACCGTTGTCGAAGACGTGATCGAGTCGTCGTGGGACTGCACCGGAGAGGCTGTCGCTGGAGCCGGGCCGGCCAGTGAGGACAACAAACCGTGGATCCGGATGTCTGACGAACTTGGAAAGATCGTTACTGGACTCCGGGTCTTCATGTTTGAGCGGTTCTACCACCCGATCAGCAGTTCGGTGCAGGGCAGGAAAGCCGCAGCGGTCGTTGACGTGCTGTTCGAACACTTCAACCGGAAACCCGAAGCCATGCCGGCCTGGCTGCGCGAACTTTCCGAGTCGACCGAGCGTGCTGCCGCCGACTATGTTTGCGGCATGACCGACAACTTCGCCCTGAACATGGCCGAGCGGATAAACCCCGGGGTAACCGGCGACGTGTTCAAGGGTCGAATCTAGAAATCGCCAAAAAATACCCCCGCTTACGGGGCGCGGGAAAAATACTCTCCGTATACTCCGGGGACAGTCCCGCCTGTCCGAACCAGTAGTGATGGCGCTGGTGTGCCCCGCGGAGCTCGCGCGTGCACCCAACTGCAGGAAAGCACGCCCGGTGCTAACGGCAGTGCCGTTGACGACACCGGCCCCGGAGTTTGCGGTCGCATCCGGTAGGATGCGCTGAGTTTCAAAGAAATGTCGTTAGTCGACGAGGTGAAAAGCCGGTCCGATATCGTTCAGGTCATATCCGATTATGTAGACCTGGATACTTCGTCGCGCCAGCCGAAGGCGCTCTGTCCGTTCCATTCCGAACGCACGCCATCGTTCGTAATCTACCCCGATACCGGCACCTGGCACTGCTTCGGCTCTTGCGCTGAAGGCGGGGACGTCATCTCGTTTCTGATGAAGCGAGAGAACATGTCGTTCGCCGAGGCACTCCAAAATCTCGCGAACCGCGCCGGCATCAAGATCGAAGAACACAAGAACGAACCTCGCAAGAAACCGATCACCGGGCTGATCGAGGCCAACCATATTGCCGCAGGGTATTTTCTTTCGAGGCTCAAGGCCCCGGTGGGGGAAAAAACACGTGAATACCTGGCTACTCGCGGGATTGATGTCGAGACCGCCACGCGCCGGGGCATGGGGCTTGCCCCCGACGGCATGGAGACCCTCTCCGGACATTTGCGAACACGGAACGTCCAGGCCAGCACCGCCCGCGATGCCGGCTTGATTACGCGCACCGAGGACGGTTCGTGGCGCGATATGTTCCGTGGCCGTTTGACCATCGAAATACGTGACCCCCGCGACCGGATCATCGGCTTTGGCGCCAGGACTCTCGACGGGTCAGAACCCAAATACCTGAATACGCCACAAACTGATGCCTTTGAAAAATCTTCGGTCCTCTACGGCTTGAACTGGGCTGCCGATTCGATCCGGTCTTCGAACGAAGCAATTGTCGTTGAGGGTTATATGGACGTGATTGCGGCCCATGAGCACGGCTTTACGAACGTGGTGGCCTCGATGGGTACAGCCGTGACCGGCCGGCAGCTCGATGCGCTTGCCCGTCACGCGGCTTCAGGGAAGGCCGGTGCCAGAACTGGAGGCGGTGTTGTAGTCCTCTGTCTCGACTCGGACGCCGCGGGTGAGGCTGCGACCATGCGTGCCCTCGAAGCAGTGACTGCAGAACTGAGCACGGGCCGCCGTCGCGGGATCGAAGTGAAGGTTGCCCGTCCCGATGGCGGAAAAGACCCTGACGAGGCGATCCGGTCTGATCCGGACAGCTGGCGGGCTTCGCTGAACGATGCAGTGCCGCTGCTTGACTACCTGATCGTTGCTAAGTCAAAGCTTTATAATCTCGGTTCGGGCCAGGGCATCGCCGATTTCGCGAACGACATTGCACCCCTGATCTACAATGTTCCGAACGATTACGACCGAGACCGCTACTGGTCGAGCACAGCCAGGCTGGCTGGAGTGACCGAGCAGCGTCTGAAGACGATAGTGGACAGGCCCCGCAGTTCGTATTCCCGTGGTGCGTATCGACGGGGGGGAAACAGGTCGAAGGTGGCCGGACCAGCTCGGATTTCGCCGCAGCAAGCGAGTGCGGCACTTGAATCGTCGGTGGGCAGTCCAATTGAGGAGCACCTGCTATCACTGGTTCTGCAGATGGACGACTTGCGTGAGTACGCGGTTGCAATGCCGGCCGAGTTTTTCCACGAGTCCGATAACCGGGCGTTGTTTACTACGTGGCAATCCTCGTCTACTCTGGGCGAACTTTCGGACGAACTGGGCGAAGATTTGACGGAAAAGATGCACCGTCTTGCCGAACGCACCCTTCCTCCGTCGGACCAGGCCCGACATGTAGAGGATGTTACCCAGTGCGTGATGCGCTTGAGAGAACGACACTTCCGGCGCATAAAAGAACTCGAAACCGAACAGTTGAAGCAACTGGAAGGTGAGGAAGCAGCGGAGCTTTTGGACCGATCGCTCCACCCGAACGAGAATCTTCGCAAAGTTATGACAGGACGGGCGTGACGATGACGCGATCCAATCAGCCAACCGACAACGAAGACCAACTCCAGGACCTCGTGAGTTCAGGTGGACTGTTGCTCTCGAACAGCAGCAAGAACCTTGAAGGTGACGACCTCGAGGATGACGACTCCGGCGACCGTATGGCGCCGGTAGTGCTCCGCTCGACCGCAGTTGCGACCAACGCGTCGGAACTTGAGACCTGGGGTTCGAAGCAGTCCGAAGGTTTCGGTGCCCTCAACTTCAATCCGGCTGTTGAAGATTCTGAGATTTCCGATGACCCGGTCCGCATGTATCTGCGCGAGATCGGACGCGTGAACCTGCTGACTGCCTCAGATGAACGGTTTCTTGCCAGGGGCATGGAGATTTCACAACGACTTGCCGATATCCAGGCCGATATGGCTGCGAAGACGGGTCGTATGCCCACCGCCGCCGCCACAACGCTTGAACTGCTAACCCGGGTGGCCGCTCAGCACGAAGTTGCATCGGCTGTCGCCGGGTTTATAGGGCTCCCCGGGGCAGTGACCCTCGGCACGTTGCTGGGCGTAGACGACCTGCGGCAACTCATCGACGGCCCGCATGACGAGTCGTTGATGGCGTTCCTTTCGGATGCGTTCAACTGTGAAGTCGAGCAGGCGCAGGAAATGGTCCGTGACCTCTCGATCGACTCTGCGCTGATAGCGCCGGAAACGCTGGACGCCCTGGACGCCGATCCCAGGATCGACGGCCTGTCGAGGAAGGCTTCCAGTCGCGCTTACCGGGAGCAAATAATTGTTTATGAGTTCCTTCTCGGAGCGTTCTTTTCGAAGATTCGTGGAAATGCCGAACGGTCCGAGCGCCACCTGGCCGAGGCGAACCTGCGACTGGTAGTTTCCGTTGCGAAGAAGTACATCGGTCGTGGCATGTCGCTGCTGGACCTCATCCAGGAAGGTAACATCGGCCTGATCCGCGGCGTGGAGAAGTTCGACTATCGCAAGGGATACAAGTTCAGCACCTACGCCACCTGGTGGATTCGGCAGGCGATCACGCGCTCGATTGCCGACCAGGCCCGGACGATCCGTATACCGGTCCACATGGTCGAAACGATCAACAAACTGCTCAGGGTGAGCCGCAGACTTGTTCAGGAGTACGGGCGCGAGCCTACGTCCGAGGAAATCGGTCAGGAGATGGAGATGTCGGCCGACCGGGTGAGAGAGATCCTCAAGATATCTCAGGAACCGGTTTCGCTCGAAACGCCTATTGGTGAAGAGGAAGACTCAGCGCTGGGCGACTTCATTCCAGACACTAACGCGCAAGCCCCTTCCGACGCCGCGTCGTACCAACTGCTGAAGGAACAGGTCGACGATGTACTCGGCTCGATCAGCCAGCGGGAACGCAGGGTGTTGCAGCTCCGATTTGGCCTTGAAGACGGCCGGAGCCGGACGCTCGAGGAGGTCGGGCGCGAGTTCGGCGTAACCCGGGAGCGAATTCGCCAGATCGAGACGAAAGCGCTGCGAAAACTTCGCCACCCGACACGCTCAAAGAAATTGCGAGACTTTCTTGAATAGGTCGCGACCGAGTGGGTTGCGGTTGACCGCCAGTCGTTTTTCGCGTTTGCCCGGTTGAAATTTGGCGGTCCATGCCTGAAGCCCCCGATCTTGTTGTAATCCGGGAATACCTGCTGCCGCGCCTGGTCGGAGACGTGATCAGCAGTGCCACAGAACTGAAACCGCTCGTGTTGCGCAACATGGTCGGGTCCGGGGCCGGAACGGAGCTCGAGTTCAAGGCCGATATCGCGGACCGGCGGGTCGTGTCACTCGAAAGGCGAGGCAAGCTGCTGATAGTCGGCCTGTCCGGAGACCGCGAGATCGTCATAAGTCCGATGCTGACAGGTGGGTTGATCTGGTGCGATGCGTCGGCCAGGATCGCCCCGTCAACGGTCCTTATCTTCGAAATGAAGTCGGGCATGCACCTGAGGTACTTCGACCAGAAAAAGATGGGGCAGGTCTACTACCTGTCGACCAGTCAACGCAGCGATATCGTCAGGCTGGAAAATCAAGGTCCCGACGTGATCGATGAGCCATTGTCGTTCGGGGACTTCAAGCTCGGATTGAAACCCTTCCGTGGAGAGGTGAAGGGCGTGCTAACGCGAGGCCGGCTCGTTTCCGGCATTGGCAACGCGTATGCCGATGAAATCCTCCACGAAGCAAAGATTTACCCGTTCAAGAAGGTGACCCGACTTTCGGTCGATGAACTGGCTTCACTGCACCGGGCGGTCTATTCGGTCCCCGCGAAAGCGGTGGGAGTGCTGCGGGAGCGAGTCGGCGACAAGATACACAGGAAGGTAAGGGATTTCCTGAAGGTGCATGGTAAAAAGAACGAACCCTGCCCGAGGTGCGGCAACAGGATCACAGCCATCACGGCAAATCGACGGGAAACGAACTACTGCCGGCGCTGTCAACCTGGTTCTCTGTTCGACAAGTAATAAAGTAAATGAATAATAAGCAAATGCTTCCCACATTTGCATCGCCGTAGTTCAAACTGCTACGATAAACCTGCCGGTTCCGATCAGTCTTTCAGTTTGGGTAGGCCTCACAATGGATCGGGTGACAGTTCTCTGGAAGTAAGCAGGAGATTCGGATTCGGCGGGCCAGTCGCGGGACAGGCGCCAGGAAACATATGACATCAGCTGAGACGATAGCTCAAATCAAAGACATAGTCGTCATTCTCTTTCTGGCGTTCGCTACGATGGTCGTAATCGTCGCCTCAGTGGTCGGCGTCCGCCTCTACTGGCGAGTGGGGCGTTTCATGGACCGGATGGAAAAAGTTGCCGACCGGTTGGAGTCCACGTTTTACGGTGTGGCGATCGCGGGAAGGGCGCTGCGCCCGATGGCGAGCGGTCTTGGTCTGCTGGGGGTGGCACAGGGGGTCGGGCGATTATTTGGCCTCGGCCGCAAGGGCTCAAACAATTAAGCTGACTGAATCGCAGCAGGCGATTCGGTCATGCGATCGTGTGTTAGAGGTGCGTAATGGCTGATAACGACAATGGTGGCGGTGGATTCCTACTCGGATTGCTGATCGGTGGAATCGGCGGTTTTGTCGCGGGAATGATTTTCGCTCCGAAGTCGGGCGAGGAAACGCGTGCCTTCATCCTGGACCAGAGTCGTGAGTGGCGCGATAAGGCCGACGAACTGACGTCGGCCACGCGAGAGCGGCTGGCGAATGCGGCAAGTGAAGGAAGACGGGCTGCATCGCAGACGCGGAACGACAAAGGCTTTGACGATCTCGACCTGGACGACGAAGATCTTTAGCGCCAGCGCTACGTTCGATTAGCGCCGGGCGTGCGAGGCGCACCTGGGTGCTTTCAGGAAGCCCCGCGGGGCACGCCAGGGCAAGGGCCCGACTACTCGCCCAACTGTCTCACAGACATCCCGTCCGCTCGCGGGTAGGTTCCGAGCACCTTAAAAGTTGCCGTGTGTTTTTGCAATTCTGCGATTGCCTTCTGGACGTGTGGCTCGTCGATATGACCCTCGAAGTCGAGCAAGAAGATGTAGTTGCCCATCCCCTTGCCGGTCGGGCGTGATTCGATCTTCGTCAGGTTGATATCGCGGTCGGCGAAGGGTCTCATCGCCCCGTAGACCAGGCCGGGTGCATCTGGCTTGTCGAAATCGAACGCGATTGACGTTTTGTCGTTTCCCGTCGGAGGCAGGCTGTTGGGAGCAAGCACAGCGAACCTTGTGACATTGTTTTTGCGGTCCTGAATACCGTGGGCAAGCACCGGCAAGTCCGCCAGTTCGGCAGCCCTGCGCGGGCCGATCGCCGCGGTCCGGTCGTCAGCTTCTTTCAGGTCAATCACTGCGAGTGCAGTGCTTGTCGCAGGTATCTGTTCGGCGAACCGCAACTCCCGGGCGAGAAACTGCCGGCACTGTGTAAGGGCCTCTTGTTTGGAAATCACGACCCTGATGTCGCCGAGTTGCACACCCGGACGAGTGATCAGGCAGTGGTCGATCGGGAGCAAAAATTCGCCTTTCATCCGGGACTTGTTCGATGTGATCAAAAAATCGACGATCTCGATCACTGTCCCGCCGAGCGAATTCTCGATCGGGACGACAGCCTCATCGACCTTCCCTTCTTCGAGTGCGCTCGTCACCAGCCCCAGCGACGCGTACGGTATGCGTTCGGCATCGGGGGCGTAGAGATAGCATGCCTCGTCGGTGTAAGTCCCAATGGGGCCGAGGAAGGCGACTTTTTCGGGCATGACTACCTCAATTCCGTGAGAACTTCCCACAATTCGGCGGTTGTGTTTGCAGGGGAGAGGGCCACGATTTCATCCTCGGCTTCTATGACCGCGTCTGCGTCGGGAGTTTTTGTTCTGCCATCGGCCGTAACGATCAAGATGATATTTGTGCCGTACGGCAGGGTAATTTCAGAGAGGGCCCGACCGATCACCACCCCGGCAGCCGGGAGTTTAATGGCTACAAGTTCCTGGGTGCGGTCGGCCACGGGCATCAGCCTGATCAACGGGTGGGCCGGAAGCGCGGTCGCCAGGTTCGAAATCACCAGGTCTGTGGCGCTTACGACCAGGTCGACCCCGACCAGTTCAAAGAGCCGGGCGTTCTCGGGAGAATTGGCGACTGCGATCGTCCGCGGGACGTCGAAATTGTTCCTGGCCAACTGACAGGCCGCCAGGTTGTCCTCGTCGGAGTCAGTGGTAGCGATGATCGCACCGGCCCGCGACGCTCCGGCGTCTTCCAGGGCGCGCAGCGATGAAGCGTCGCCTACGGTCGCGACCATGCCGAGCTCGCGTTGGAGCGCCGCCACCCTGTCAGGGTCGTGATCGAGCACGAACACTTCATGCCCTTCGTTGATCAGAGCCGATGCGAGGGGAGCTCCAACTTTTCCACCGCCGACGATTACGAGATACAACTGCTCTCTATTGCCCCACTTGCTTCTCTTGTTCGTCTTGATTCCGGGGCATCAACTCTGCCAGTTGGTCGCTTGCAAGTGCAGTCTTGTCGATTGTGATAATTCCAAGTGAATCGTAGAGGCTTCTTGCCGCTTCATCTTTGACTGCCGTCATTACCCGATCGACCCGAAAGACAGTTTTTGCGCGCTGTGCTGCAAGACCGTTAAGGGAATCTTTGCCCGTGGCCGCGATAAACACGTCGGCGTCGGCAATCCCGGCTTCGATCATCGCAGCGCCAGTCGACCCATCACGGTGTACGACCGTCATGGCTCCGGAGTCCACTCGGCCGCGCGGCAGTCTCGACATGGCCCGCGGGTTATTCTCGATCACCGTGATCTTGTGACCCATGTCGCTTAGTTTTCGCGCAAGTGATGAGCCGAGGTTTCCTGCCCCCATGATTATTACGTTCATTCCGGTATTACGTTCACTCCGGTGAATTTCCTGAATTGCCAGAAATTTGCAGGGTTGCCGGGTTTGAGTTCAGCCAACTCTTGCGGCCCGGCCGTTACGTGCTGTTCGGGATATCCGCGCGGCGGGCCGTGCTGTCCCACTGTGTTCTCGCCACAAAATTACATCACATGGTGCGTGTTCAAGTACGTATGGAATATCGGTTCCGAGTGAAAAAGCGCCGAACTCGGTCGGGTACGACGTGCCGATAACGATAGCGTCTGCGTCCCTGACGATGGCCTCGTGCACGACTGCGGGCCCGATTTCCCTAGCTTGCAGCAACTGGGAATCGATATCGCTGCGGGGGAGTCGGGCCAGCCGCGCGGAGCGGTGAAGGACCTGCTCGCCGCGTGCTGTCTGGTCTTCGAGCTCGGCGTCGAGTGGTAGTGAACGCTGGACTTTGATCACGTAGATCACGAACAGGTGTCCATCGTCGTCCCGGACGATGTCTGCCGCCCGCGTGATGGTGTTGATATCGGATGGGTCGTCGGTAACAACGGCAAGGACTCGGTTGAAAGGCATGATGTTTCGATACGTTTATTCTGGTTTGTTACTCGTTGCTCGACACTTGGACTGCGGCGCTGTGCCCTGCGGCGTCTGGCCTGCGGCTGCGGGCCTTGGACGTTCGACGTGGGGCTAACTGATGATTCGGCTTACGTATTCGTCTCGTCCTGCCACCACCAAGACATCCCCCGCCCGAAGTCTTTCATCAGAATCGGGACTCAGTGTGATTTCATCGCCGCGCTTTAGCGCAATAATCGCGATGCCGTACTTATCTCGGGCGCTCGCGAAACCGGCTTCGGTTAGCGTCATGTTCGTGAACCGGTCCGGGACACGCAAACGGCTTACACCGAACGCCGATGCCAGTTCCATGTATTCCTCCACATCGGGGTTGAAGAGGCTGTGAGCGAGCCTGGTGCCGGTTTCCTCTTCTGCGTGGATGACGCGGTGGCAACCCAGCCTGCGAAGCGTGTTTCCGTGTAGTTCACTGTGGGCACGGGCGACGACGTACGGCAGGTTCATGGTTTGGAACAGGACGCTCACCATGATGCTGGCCTCGACGTTCGCGCCGATGCCGACGATGCCGATATCGAAGTTATGGACGCCAAGCTCGCGCAGGACCGCTTCCTGCGTTGCGTCACCGGCGACCGGGTAAGTCACCTCGCCCATGAGGGTTTGCACCCGCTCTTCGTCGATATCAATTGCTAAAACATCGTGGCCCAGCTGGTAAAGGGTCCGTGCCACGTTACCGCCGAAACGGCCCAGCCCAACCACTACGACTTGCTGCTTAGTTTTCATACGGTTCCGAGGATTGAGTCCTCTCCACTGCGGTACGAATACACGGAAGCGCTACACGGAACCGCTGTCCGGTAACGGCCAGTTGCGCATGCCTGCCTATTCTACCTGCAGGCCAGATGCGTGAATACGTGTCACCAGCACGGGGCAAAGCGTGTGTGAAAGTTCGCATTCAGCCCCGGACGACAGTATTGGCCAACCCGGGTACAGTCTCCAAATTGAAGTGCCAATTGTAAAACCTTCCTGGTATTTCGCCTTTCTTTCACGAAATCTTTACGTTATTTGTTTTTTTTCGATGAGGGGCGCTTGCCCCTGCACTTGCGAACCCGGCATGATTTCGACACAGTGTCCATACAGCCCGGCACACCGGGCCCGGTGTGCCGGGTAACGGGAACGCGGAACGACTGGCTTGCTGAGTATGTGGGGTTAATTCCTTCTCCTCGGCGAGAACGTTAGGTTGAGGGGGGAAGTGTTCGACGCTGGTGCAGATGCCATCGAAAGCGTACCGTTTACTGAGCAGCATCCCCCTCACCCCAACCCTCTCCCCGCGGAGAGGGAGATATTGAAAATCGGCACAGCCGAACACTAGGATTCGCATTGCAACCGTCTGGAGCGGCCTCGCAAAACCTCCGCAGCATGCTGGAGGACAGCGATCGATTTCTGACCGGCGTCGAAATCGAGACTTCGCGCGGGCTGCTGATGGCCGAAACCTCGCGCAAGACCGCTGAACTGGCGAAATCACTTTCGGAGTTCGAGAGGGTCGACTTTGTAGCACTCACGGACAACCCCGGCGGAAACCCCCACATTCGCCCTGAGATCCTTGGCCAGGACCTGCTGTTCCGTGGTCGGGACGTTGTGATCAACATGTCGTGCAAGGACTACAACCGCAACGGTATCGAAAGTCGGCTCTGGGCACTCGGCAGCCAGGGCTTTACGAACGTCCTGGCGCTATCGGGCGACTACCCGACTGATGGGTTTCAGGGGCTGGCGCAGCCGGTTTTCGACATCGACTCCGTGGGCCTGCTCGAACTGATTGAGCAGATGAACGAAGGCCTGCCGAACCGGGTATGGGGGTCGGTTGGTCGAGAGGACCGACTCGAAAAGACGAATTTCTACGCAGGGTGCGCGGTGAGCCCGTTCAAGAAGCTCGAAGGCGAGCTGATGACCCAGTACTTCAAGCTCGCGATGAAGGTCAGGACCGGGGCGAAATGGGCTATCACACAGATCGGGTACGACTCTCGAAAATTCAGTGAGCTCCAGCTGTACGTTCAGTCCACAGGCATCGAAATTCCGCTCATCGGGTCGGTTTTCATCCTGACTGCGCCTGCGGGCCGGTTCTTCAACAGGTGGGGCATGCCCGGTGTGTGGGTTTCGGACGAGCTCCGCGATATCGCGGACCAGCAGGCCAAGTCGAGGGACCGCGGCCGTGCTTACTTTTCTGAGCTTGCGGCTAAACAGATCGCAATTCTGAAGGGGCTCGGCTACCGCGGGGCGTATATATCGGGCCGGCCGCAACTCGAGCGGATCCGGGGCATTCTTGAGATGGTCGATTCCTACGGCGAGAACGACTGGAAAGAGTTTGCGAAAGAAATCAACTTCGCGCAAACCAACGAGTTTTACTACTTCGAGCAGGGCGATAACCCGGGTCTCAGTTCCAACCAGGTGAACAAGGACTACCTGGCTTCAAAGTCGAAGTCAAAATTGGCTCGGGCGAAGGCGCTAATGACCGTCCCGTTGCAATACCGGCTCGGCAAATTTGTCCACGATCGAGTGTTCACCGAGGGGACACTGGGGTTCAAAGCTGGCAGGGCGATTTATGCTCAGGTAGAGAAGAGTAAAAAGCTGACGGGCGTGGCGCACGTCCTCGAGCAGGCGACCAAGGTCCCGGTTTATCACTGCCAGGACTGCGGCGATTGTTCGTTGCCCGACATTGCGTACCTCTGCCCGGAGTCGGAGTGCGTGAAAAATCAGCGGAACGGACCTTGTGGTGGCACGAAGGCCGGCATGTGCGAAGTGTTGGACAAGGAATGCATCTGGCTGCGTGCCTACGA
The DNA here is from genome assembly GCA_022564545.1 of Chloroflexota bacterium. Taxonomy (GTDB): domain Bacteria; phylum Chloroflexota; class Dehalococcoidia; order Lucifugimonadales; family Lucifugimonadaceae; genus Lucifugimonas. The sequence continues at coordinate 12,173 of JADFLG010000041.1, forward strand.
CCGCCTCAAGCCGTATGGCGAAGAGTTGACGATGCTGGAGCGACCGGTTGTGTTCCGCGATGCGTCTCTTCGCAATACATCGGCCTGGGCCAACACATTCCTGCTACGAGACCATCACGGAAAAAAGAACCCCGCCGACCGCAGCGGTGGGGCATAATCGATGGCTGCGTTCCTTTTTACACATGGCTGTGAAACTGCAACGATCCACAGCCCGGATTGACCCGCCATGCCAAGAGTTATCGACAGCCCCGATCAGTTCATCGTTCTCGGCGAAAACATCCACGCCACGCGGGTTGTAAAGCGCGGTGGCGTTCGAGGGCATGTCTTCGACGATGGCACCGAGGCCATCAAGTACAAGGTCAATGGGGTCCGGAATTATGTGCACGTGCCAGAGCATTTCACGAAGACTCAGCCGTATGAACAGGGCATGCTGAAGCATTTTATGATCGCCATGTGGCAGGGGTTGAACGGCGATGCAGATGAGTCGGCCCAGGGGAAGGCTTATATCCAGTACGAGGTGAACAGGCAGATTGGGGCGGGTGCGCAATACCTCGACCTGAACGTCGATGAGTCTTCATACCGGCTGCCCGAGCAAAAGCAGTCGATGGAATGGCTGGTCAAGTTCGTAGAGTCGGTTTCGACGGTGCCACCCAGCGTAGATTCTTCTAACCCGGAGATTATCGAGGTCGGGCTGAACGCATACGGTGGGTCCCAGGGCCGGCCAATGCTCAACTCGATAGCGCTGGAGCGTCCCGACACTATCGACCTTGCGCTGAAGCACAACGCCCGTGCCGTAGTGATGGCGGCGAACGAGGTCGGAATGCCAACCGACGCAAATGACCGGGTGGAAAACGTCGGCCGGATTCTTGAAATAGCCCTTACAAAAGGCATGGCTGAAGAGGACATATTCGTCGACCCGCTGATGTTCCCGATTGCCGTCGATTCGAACTACGGGAACCATGTTTTCGAGGCGATCGAGCGGATCAGGGCAGATTTTGGCAATGAAATCCATATCGCGGGCGGCATGAGCAACGTTTCGTTCGGCATTCCGAAGCGGAGCATTGTGAACGACGCGTTTCTGCACCTCGCGATAGAAGCCGGTGCTGACGCCGGGATTGTCGACCCGCTCACGACTTCCGCAGAACGCTCGATGAACATTGATATCGAGTCGAGACCCACGAAGCTGGCAATGGATTTGCTGCTGGGTAACGATGAATACGCGACAAAATACATCGCGGCGTTTCGTGCCGGTGAACTGGACTAACTTTAAAAACGGCAGGTAGACCGCTTCCCCCGCATGTGCATGCCGCGTTAGTGTTCGAATGAGTCTTCGGACCGGGCGTTGGGCCGGCCCCCGGGAGTTCAACCTGTTCGGGTTCTGGCGATATCTGTTCTGGGCCTCGATTGCGCTATTCGGGTCGAGTTGGGCACAATGGTCAATCAGATGTTCCGCGTCATCTCATTTTTGACCAGGTTTTTTGCCAGCAACTTCAACGAATTTCTGGGCAAGAACGGGCCGTACATGTCGGCGGCCATCGCGTTTTACGCGTTCTTTTCGTTATTCCCGCTCTCGCTGGCGATAATTGCCGTTTTCTCCCTGGTACTAGGTATCGAGGGGTTTGAAGAAAAGTTGATCGATGGCCTGCGAATGCAAATTCCGGTCCTCGCGGAGGCCGACGATGAATTCCTTGGCAATTTCTTCGAGAGCCTTGAGCGTGGTCGTACTGCCGGTGGTGTGGTTGCCATTATTGGTCTGTTCTGGGTGTCGCAGCAGGTGTTCAGTGCAATTCGCAAGAGCATCAACATCATCTGGGGCATCAGCAAAACACGACCGTTCCTGACCGAGCGACTGATGGACATCGCGCTGATGTTTGGCGCGGCGACGTTGCTGTTCGCTTCGGTGTTTACAACCGGGTTGATCACATTTTTCCAGGACTTATCGGCGATCTGGCTGCCCGACGCTCCGTTGAGTGACGCGAAGCTGTGGCAGAGGCTTGCGATATTCGTGCCCCTGCTTCTGACGTTCACGGTGTTCCTCACGTTGTACTGGTGGTTGCCGAACACGAAACTGCGATTCCGCGAGGTGTGGCCCACGGCACTTGCAGGTGCGGCAGCGTTCGAGATTTCAAAGGCGATATTCATCCTGTACCTGCGGAACGCGAGCGGTGTGGCCACCTCGATTTACGGTGGTGTGAGCACGATCATCGTTTTGATGATCTTTGTTTACGTCTCGTCGATCATTCTGCTCGTCGGGGCGATGCTGACGTCTCGATACGCCTTCTTCCTTGCCGAGACCGAGCAGAAGAAGCGAAACCGGTCGCTATCGCGCAGCCTGGAACGCATCCGTGGCACGTCGTCGTTACCGGGAATGCCGAACCCTGTTCCGGCCGGCGCTGCAAAGCCTGAGCTGGCCCCGGCACCGGGCGCAATGCGCAACGAGGACGACGTGGAGCCGGCCACGTAAACCTGATACCCAAACACGTAAAAGAGGTCAGGAACTGGTACTGTCATCCCGAAACCCATCCTGAGCAGGGCAAAGGCTGATTTCCCGACTGAAGTGGACGGACCGCTGCCGGGATGGGAGTCCGCCGCGAATCAGGCATTTGCTGCACATGCTGTGCTGGCCTCGTGCCAGGCCTCGCGCATGACGGTGGGCACAGCCTGCTGTCGAACGGTTCGACCCACCCTTTAACTCCCTCCCTGCCGGGGAGGGAGGAGTGCAGATGGCACGCGGGGGTGACTCACCCAACTCGGGCGGAAATATCCTCCCAATTCGGATTCTCGCGCTCGATCAACCAGACCTTCTTCGAGCGGCGCCAGCACTTGAGCTGCGCCGCGCGCTCCCTGGCCGATTCTAAGGATTCAGCCACCTCGCACCAAACGAGCTTTTTCGTCTTGTATTTCGAACTGAACCCTGGGATCGCTCCGCGTCTGCGCTGTTCCACGCGGGACGCGATGTCACGAGTCATTCCTGTGCAGAGGGTGCCATCGAAACTGGCCATCATGTAGATGTAAAACGTCTCGTATGCGTGGGGTGGACTACAGACGGCCTTACGTGGAACGCCTGATCGCCCCGACACCGCCCCGGATCCCTCCACAGGGAGCCTGTCTCAAAAGTCTCCTGACCTAAGCTGCCGGGACATATTGAGACTGGAACCAAACGCCAGTTGATACTGAAATCTGCGCGTCCGAGGTCAGATCGTGGATTTTCGACACTTTTGAGACAGGCTCCTCCGGCCGGGACTTCGGCAATCCAGTTAGCTCGCGTGCGACGTTCCCTCCGGCGAGTCCGGCATCGTTTCGCCCCGGATTTCGAGGGCACGGAACAGGGGGCTAATCGTGATCGCTCCGGCCCGGCTAACCAGTCGTAAAAAATGGCCCAACGCCAGTACAGCCGTGCGGCGCTGGCGTTTCGGCACATCCCCAGATTTCGCGGCCAGGCTCTCCGGGGCGAGCCCCTACGGGCTAATGCTCAGAGTGTATTTCGTCGGAGATGTCGAATGCCGGGTCACCGCGCTGATTATCGCAACGATCAGATCGTCCTCCCCTATACCCTCGACGACGAGTCTGCCTGCGCCCTGTGCATCGACAGGAACCCGGTAAACGACCGGGTCGCCCAGATCCTTCTCGTGGATCACCTGCACCAGGTACTGCGTCGGCACCGTTTCTTCAACGAGCGCGAACCCTTCGGCGGTCCAATCGCCCCGGGTCGAAGTGTCATCGGACCAGCCAATCTCCGAAATTTCGAAGTCATCGAAGCACGCACCCTTCGAAAACACTGCGTCGTCGGTAATGTATTCGAACCGCAGCAGGACCTCCCGGCCGGCGTATTCCGAAAGGTCGGCAGAGTCCTGCACCCAACCCCTGCTCCGACCTGTCAGGCCCGGACCGTATGCGTTGCCGTTCGGATTCTCGTCGGTTGTGTGCGCGGTGTCCAGAATTTGCCAGGTCTCGCCACTGTCGGTCGAGACCATCACGTACGCGTAGTCCCAGAACTCCTCGATGTCATACAACGTCCAGAACCGCAAAGTGGCCACGTCGACCGCGCTCAGATCAACGGCTCGGGTCAGGGTCGAATCAATCTGATCGCCCTGGTTCGACCACCAGCAGGTGTCCCCTGAGTGCGGTGGCTCGGTCAGCAACGGCGTTTCTGGCTGTCCCTGGAACTCAACCGTCATTCGACCTGAACCGGTCGACGTGACGATGTAGTCAGCGCCGTAACCCCTCACCTCGCCGCTCAGAGAGTCGGGTGCCCGTTTATATATGTTCCTTACCGGCGGTACCGAGCGATTTTCATAAGAGTACGGGCCTTCGTCTGCGTTCAGGTAGTTGGCCACAAGCCAGTCGGCAAAAACGTCATTTGCCCCGACGTCGAACCCCTGTCCTGCAAGAGCGCTGTCTATCGAGGCGATTCCATCTTCCTGGTTGCGGCTCACCGCGGCAAGCATGTCGTTTCCGCCGTAGTGTGTGGCGAGGAAGGCGAAGAACAGGTTTGTGGCGCCGTAGTTCGCTCTGGAAATTCCAATGTCTTGCGCCCAGGCCGTAAGTGATGTAGACGGCGCCCGCACGAATGCCGGTACCGCCGATCTGATGAACCCGGCTATTTCGGCCGCCACCTCAGACAAGCCCTCGTTAACCCATGAGTCTTCGCTCGAATCGGCGGCGAAGTGTGACGCGTGCTGCAGTTCGTGTGCGATCACGCTGAGGTATTCCCTGCTTGTAAGGTCGATTCTATCGACCGACAGGTACACCGCTTCGTGCTGGTTCGAAAACGGAAGGATTTCACGCGGGTAAGAGTCGGCCGCGGAGAAGTAACCGGCAACTCCGGCCCGCAGAATGCTGTGGTACACAACTATCCGGTCATCCCCATCGATTCCGGGAGTCAGAGGAGTTCCGAACACTCCTGTCACCGCGGGCCACACGTCGCTCTCAAAGTCTTCGGCGACCTGCTCTATGTCTGCCGTGGCGGGAATGAATCTGTTCTCAAATATCCAGTAGGCGTGCTCCGACACATAAGCTACCTCTCCGCTGACCAGCACGCTCCCCTGGTCACGCGATACCCAGAAGTCGACCTTTTGGCCGACGACGAACGGTTCAGAAGGCACGATCGTCTTCGGTTCAACGTAGCCTTCGACCAGTCGCCTGCCGAGGTCCTGCAGATCCCGGTCGGGAGGGATTGGAATATCGGGTTCATCCGGGACCGGGACGAATGCCGGTGTTGCGGCAGGTGTTGGACTCACAGGAGAAGACGAGCCGTCACCTGAAGGGTCAGAAGTACCAGAGGGACCGGGCACGGGGGCAGGGGTCGGCGGGCTGGTCGGACTCGACTGCGGGTTCGAGGTGGCAGCAGCAGTCGGGCCGGGGGTGGCCTCGGGCGTCGGGCTGGCCGGACCGGCAGTGCTGGCAGAAATTACGGTGCTGGCGGTAGCGGTGGTCGGGACCGAAGCCGAACTTGTGGGTCCCGGCGCGTCTTCTCTCGTGGCTGCGGCTTCGCCCGCACCGGGACTGCCGGCCCCAGTCGCCACCTGGTTATCTGCAGGGGTCACGGTCAATACCGGCGAATTGCCAGCCCCGCCCTGGCAGGCGCCCGTCAGCAATACCATCAAGCCCAGTGCGGTGAGCGCGCCCGCGATCGCCCCCGGGAGCGCCAGAACGCGTTTGCTCCCGGTGCTCCCGGCAGTTTTGCCCGGCAAACTCACTCAGGCGTCGCTGTTGTCATTGCCGGCGCCGTTGCCGTTGAACCGGTTCATTGCGTTATCGATATCACCGCTCACAATCAACGTAATTGCGTCCGAAGCCCTGGCCGATGCGGCTTTCACCAGCTCGAGGGTTGCAGGTTCGAACGTACCCAGGACGTGCTCGACCTGCTCCCCGGACGAATCAGGGGTCCCGACGCCGATGCGAACGCGTGGAAACTCATTTGTACCGAGGGCGGTAATGATCGACTTGAGACCGTTGTGACCGCCTGGCCCGCCCTTTTTTCGTATACGCAGCGAACCGGGTGGCAGGTTTATGTCGTCTGCGACGATCAGGACCTTTTCCGGTCCCGCTTTGAACCTGCCGGTCAGGTAGTTCAGCGCCTGTCCGGAGCGGTTCACAAATGTTCGCGGATAAGCCAGGACCACCTGTCCGCCACCAAGCTCTACCTCGGCGAACCGAAGTTCCTTGCGCTTGCGGTTCAGTTCAGCGTTTGTCCGCCGGACGAGTTCGTCCAGACACCACCAGCCGACGTTGTGCCGGGTGTTCCGGTATTCGGCTCCGGGGTTGCCCAGTCCAACGACGATCCACGGAGTGCCTTCCGACCCGCCGCCCCTGCCGCCCGGAAAGAGCTTTTCTAAGAGTGAGGTAATGTCCAATCGTCGAGATTTCCGCTCGTATTGCCAAACAGTTCGTTCAGAAAGGATATGACCTTATCGTCGAGAACGTTTGCGAGGTCAGACAAATCTCCGGCGGAATTGAGCCTGAACAGCTTCTGGAGCCGATCGGAAGTTTCTGAATTCAAGACAAGATCTGAAACCACGGCCGCAAGGTGGTCCCGGTAGCTTTCGAACGCCTGCTCGACCTCGGTAATCAGTTCTACCACGTCGGCGTGGGTCGTTGCCTGGCCCAGTCGGGCCTGACATCCGGGGCATGCAGGTCCATCGATCAACAGGATGTCCGACCCATCACGGTCGCAAACACGGAACGACCCGGCCACCCGGTTCCACCGGCCCGGAATATCGGCCAACGACCCGTCGCGCAGGCCAGCGTGGGGTCCGCCGCGCAGCCCGTCGCGAAGTACGAAAATGCGTTCGAACTGGTCGATCTGTAAAACCCGCTTGGTCGTGCGTTCAATCTGGTCGCGAACTGTCCGATCACGCTCCTGCCTCAGCGAATGATCTTCGAGATAGGCCTTTCTGTATTCCTGCCTCCACCGCTCAATCTCGTCTCGCAACGCCCGCCACCGGTTCGGATTTTCGATGAGGACCCTCAAATCGAATCTCGATCTGAGCACCCGGTGTTCAACCGCCAGGGCGTGGTCGACACGTCCGAACTCAACCTGGTCGAGATACTGGACTGTCCGCTCGATATCAGCGGCGTACTCGATCGCGGCCCATTGGTGCGCGGCATCGATTAGAGCAGCCTTAAGCGCACCGACCGACCCGAATTCCCCACGCGCCGCGACGACGTATTCCCGCCACGATTCGACGCTCAGCACCTTGTTTAAACGGGTGGCATCTCGAGTCAATGGACGGTCAGTAGCGCCGGCGGCGATCTCGAGCCGGAACATCGCCGGCGATGCCTGCTGCATGCGACTGCGGAGTGTCGCCAACTGAATCTCGAACTCCGTGGCGTCGCTGTCGCGACCGCCACCGAAAGCGGTGAAGTTCGCCTGCGGGGCTACCAGTTTCAAAAACGGCAGGACCGCGTCCCAGGCGTCCGATTTTTCAGAGCGGAGTTTTACCGTCCGTGTGATCAGGCCGGCGTCGAAATCGAACTCGGAAATCGTGTTGCCAGACAGATGTTCACGCAGATTTTCACTCCTGGTGCCCGCTCCCCCCGGGCCCTCTCTCTCCGGGACACCCGATTCAAACAGAACCAACTCAGCCCCGCGGTCCAGTACATGCATAACGAGCCAGAGTGACGCTATGGCCGGCGGGTACCGGAGTTCATGAACCAGTAGCTGGACCAGGTCGTCACCCGAAACTTCACCGCCCCCGCGTCCGATGCAAGTGTCGATCCGATCGACTGGCGTCGGCTCATCAATTCGAATTCCGCAGAGTTGGCGCAGATGTTCCCTGGCGGTTGCGAGCCGACCGGTCTGTAACTCGTCATAAATCTGCCCGGGCGAAGTCTGGTCGCCAGAAATACCAGATACGCCAGAAATGACGCCCCTGTCGAGCGCTGTGGCGGCAGATTCGACCCACGACTCAGGATCTCCGAGCAGGAACAGTTCGCCGGGCTGAATTTTGGGACCGGTCCGCCCTTTAGTACCCCGTTTGGTTCTATGGGGGGACGTGATTACAACGCCCGATTTCCACATTTCGTGCAGGTCGGCGGCCACCGACGCGTTGATCTGAGATTCGTACGTGGCGAGCGCTGAGGCGAGCCTGCCCAGGCCGGGATCATTAGC
>JADFLG010000042.1 GCA_022564545.1 Chloroflexota bacterium
CCGTGGCAATCAGTGACCGAAGCGGAACGACACCGCGAGTAGACCGACACCTGCCTTAACCCCCACAATTCTCTTCCCGACTCGGAATGCCGTTCTTCCCAGATAACACGGGAAGGAGCGTGGCAAGTCCGCCTGAGCCTGAAACGCCAGGTTAATCCATATCGAACGCTGATTGCCACGTCGTCGAACTCCTCGCAACGACAGCCACGGTGACGCCGCTCGCTTCCGTGTCGCCCACATCGCTTCCGTGTACCCCACACGGTAACGCGACCCATCTCAAACCGTTCTCGCTGCGATACAAGCCTTACACTGTACCGAAACCCCTGTAGCGGTTTCCGTGTATCCCATTGATCGTCGCTCGCCGCGCCCGATGGCAGTTGCGATACGAGGGCGGTGCTACTATGGCCCAGATCGCCGTGCCAACTCGCCGTGCCACTTGCGGTAAAAGTGTGAACCGCCGTTCGTTTTGGAGCATCACAGATGAGTTATTTCCAGTCCCGTAGATCTGCAGTTATCGCCCGTAACGGCGCGGTAGCAACCAGCCAGCCACTTGCCGCACAGGCCGGATTGCAGATGCTGAAAGACGGCGGAAACGCGGTCGATGCGGCAGTGGCGACGGCAGCCGTACTCAATGTTGTCGAACCAATGTCGACCGGGATTGGCGGCGACATGTTCGCCCTGATCTGGGACAGGAACGAACGAAAAGTGGTTGCTCTGAACGGCTCGGGCCGGCAGGCCGCCGCTGCCAACGTCGACGACGTCAGAAAAGCCGGATACGATTCGGTCCCGAACAACGGTCCCGGGAGCCATTTTGCCGTGAGCGTACCCGGCACGGTCCACGGGTGGGAAACCGCGCTGAACAAGTATGGGCGCATGACCCTCCGCGAAGTGCTGCAACCCGCCATTGGTTACGCGCTCAACGGTTACGCAGTTTCCGAGGTCATCGCCAACGGCTGGCAGAGCGCGGAAATCGCCGAAAAGCTGGCCCACCGGCCCTCTGGCGTGCAAATGCTGCCCGGCGGCCGCGCACCGAAATACGGCGACGTTGTTCGCCTGCCTGAGTTGGGCCGCACACTGCAAATGATCGCCGAGGGCGGCAGCGAAGCGTTCTACAAAGGCGAGATCGCAAAAAAAACCGCCGATTTCATCCAGTCGGAAGGCGGCTGGCTCACCGAGGGAGACCTCGCAAACCATCACTCCGACTGGGACGAAGCAATCAGCGTTAACTACCGCGGAGTCGACATTTGGGAGTGCCCGCCGAACGGACAGGGAATCGCAGCGCTGATCGCCCTGAACCTCGCCGAGGGATTCGATCTCCCATCGATGGGAGCCCAGTCGGCGGACAGGTACCACTACCTGATCGAGTCGATGCGACTTGGATACGCGGACGCGCTCCAGTACGTCGCAGACCCACGGGTTACCGAGGTCCCGGTCGGCCCGCTGCTCAGCAAGGACTATGCCAACCGGCGCAGGGCGGAGATATCGGGGATTAAGGCCGATCCAAACGTGTCCTACGGCGATCCGATGGGAGGGGCCGACACGGTCTACCTCACTGCGGTCGATGGCGAAGGCACCGCCTGCTCGCTCATCAACAGCCTGTTCAGTGGCTTCGGGACCGGTCTCGTGGTCCCGACACTCGGTATGGCACTTCAGAACCGGGGTGCGCTGTTCTCGTTCGACCCCGACCACCCGAACTATCTTGAAGGCAACAAACGGCCGTACCAGACGATCATCCCGGCAATGGCCACACGGGACGACGAAATGTGGCTCAGCTTTGGGGTCATGGGCGGTTTCCAGCAGCCGCAGGGCCACCTGCAGGTGGTGTCGAACATGGTCGACCACCAAATGGACTCCCAGCAGGCGCTGGACGCACCCAGGTTCAGGATCGACGTTCAGGACACCCAGGATGTCCTGGTCGAAGAGGATCTTTCGCCAGACGTGATCAATGAACTGGAGAGTCGCGGGCACACCGTTCGCGTGATGTCGGGCTACGATCGCACCGGGTTCGGCGGCGGGCAGGTGATCTCAAGAAATCCCGAGACCGGTGTGCTGACCGCAGGCTCGGAGCCACGTAAAGACGGCCTCGCCGCCGGCTGGTAGTTTGTCATCAATCCCCTCTCCCCGCCGAGACGGGTACCCCGACATAATCGGGGCGCGGGTCAGGGGAAGTCGGTGCGTCGGCAACACACTTTCGACAACCTCTGCTTCTCCTTCGACAGCTTCCCCTCAACCAGGCGTTCTTCTCTTTCTCCCGGGGTAAGCAACGGCGTGATATTTCTCATCCTGCCCCGTATTCCTTGATAGGGGCCAATATGCACATTGAGGTGCCGGAAATGTCCAATCTGGCGCATTTTTCGACCGCCGGGTACAACGACAGGTTCCCAACCTGTTCCAATAAAATCGAGTTCAGATACCGGTACGCTTATAACACGTATAGAAAATGCACATCACGCAATTCATACCCGTGATTTCGGAATAAGTTGCCTGAATAGCCGTATTTGTGGAAAAATTAGGAACTACAGGTACAAACGCAGAATAGTCGGAACGGTGATAAACATGCGAGTGAAGGACGTGGCTGCGCGACTGAACGTCTCCGATAAGACTGTCTACAAGTGGCTTCAAAACGGACTGATACCGGCGCGCCGCATTGGCAAAACATGGATCATCACCGAGGAAGCGGTACAGGCGGTCCTCACGCCCCGAAATATGCCCGTCGCCGCCGCAATACCTGCTGGCACGAGGCCTGGAATGGATGCCGGGGCGCCAATTTTGACAGCGTGGGACACGCCCGAAACCGAAAATAAACCCGGCACGCAAGCCGAGTCAGACGCCGATGCCCTGAACCGTTTCACCGGCATCCTGTCGGGTGCGGTGAATTACGGCATCGAGGGAATTCTAGGACCCCGGGGAACGGATCCTGCAACGTCGGAAGCAATCGCGACCGCGCTTGAAACAGCACGCGGTGAATTATTGCTCCAGGGTATCGGGCTCCGGGAGTTCTTCGGAGACCGCGGCTATACGACGGTCCTCCGGCAAATGGCCGCCGAAAATCGGGCTATCCAGGTCAGGGCAATCCTGGTCAACCCGGTCAGCGAGTTTGCCAGGGCCAGGGCGGTCGCAGAAGACGGTGTTCAGTTCCAGGACGAGGGACACTTCAAGGGTGGCCCGCTTTACAGCGACAGCTGGCGGAGCCTGAACGTGATCGCCGCAATGAGGAAAGAGGCCGAGTCGCGCTCCCGGTTCGGAATCGACGTCCGGTTTGTCGATCACTGGCCCTCGGTCTACCTGGTCATGACCAACGAATCGTGCTTCCTCGAGACCTACCAGTTCGGCAAGCCTGAATCGGCAGTCGATGGAAGCTCGATCGACGGCCTGGTCCCCATGCTGCGCCTGGCGTCCGGCAGCTCGTACGCACAGGTCCTCCGCCAGCACTTCAACTACATCTGGTCCGGCGCCAACCCGCATATCAAGACCCACTCGCTTGCCGACATCGCAGAGGCAATGCAGGTAACGGTGTAGGGAGGCGTCGGCTCCGGGCGTCGGAGGCCGACTTGCCAGATGACTGGCGAGAGCATGTCGCGCGCTGCGATGTGGCTCCCGGCCTCTCCTGTGCGTTGAGGGAGAACCGGCTTCGGTTCCCGGTTATTCCGGGTCGAATTGCCCGTGTAGTTCCGGAATATTTGGGAACTTCGACCGGGAAACTGGCGAAAATGTACCGCCGGAGGCTGCTCCAGGCCAAATATCCTTTCCATCGTTACCGAAAGAGCGTGTTGCCGCCTGGCGACGATCACTCAAAATTATCTTGTCACTTCTGGAGGCTCCGTCTTGGGCAGAATCAATGTTGCGATCATCGGTGCGGGCAACTGTGCCTCATCACTTGTTCAGGGGCTGTATAAATACAGCGAAGTCGATGAAGGCTCGGCCAAGATTCCGGGCCTGATGCACAACACCCTGGGCGGATATGCGTTGAGCGACGTCAACATCGTTGCCGCGTTCGATGTCGACAAGGAAAAGGTCGGCAGGGACCTCTCGGAAGCCCTGATTTCCAAGAACAACAACGCCCTCCAGTTCTACGACGTTCCGCACACTGGGGTGAAGGTAGAGCGAGGCATGACCCACGATGGCATCGGTATTTACCTCGAAGAGATGATCGAGAAGGCACCGGGCGAGACCGCCGACATCGTCGGGATCCTCCGTGACCGCGAGGTCGACGTTGTTATCAACTACCTGCCGGTCGGTTCCGAGCAGGCGACCAAGTGGTACGTAGAGCAGGTCCTGGCCGCAGGCTGCGCGTTCGTGAATTGCATTCCGGTGTTTATCGCAAAAGAACCGTACTGGCAGAAGCGGTTCGCCGACCGTGGCCTCCCGATCGTTGGCGACGACATCAAATCGCAGGTTGGTGCGACGATTGTTCACCGTGTGCTGGCCAGGTTGTTTGAAGACCGTGGAGTACGCCTGGACAGAACGTATCAGTTGAACTTCGGCGGCAACACCGACTTCTACAACATGCTGGAACGCTCCCGACTGGTGTCGAAGAAGATCTCAAAAACCCAGGCCGTTCAGTCGCAGCTCGAAAAGGAACTACCGACCGATGACGTGCACATCGGTCCGTCCGACCACGTCCCGTGGCTTGAAGACCGCAAGTGGGCCTACATCCGCCTCGAAGGCACCTCGTGGGGCGACCAGCCCCTCAATATCGAGCTGAAGCTTGAGGTTGAAGACAGCCCGAACTCGGCCGGTGTTGCCATCGACGCAATTCGCAGCGCCAAGATTGCACTCGACAGGGGTGTCAGCGGGGCGATTGAACCTGCCTCCGCTTACTTCATGAAGTCACCTCCTATTCAAATGCGCGACGACGATGCACGGCGTGCTGTCGAGCTTTTTGCCGATGGTGCCGATGGCAACGACCCAGGAGCCGGGTAGGTTCGGCGTTAGTCACCGGGCGTGTCCCGATTGCATCGGTAGGACGCCTGGGCGCCAGAGGTACGCGGAAGTTCCGCGGGGCACACCAGGGCGTTGGTGTTGTGAAGATAGTTTCTAAGTTTCGTTGCTTAGAAACTGGTGTTCGGGGGTGGAAATCCAATATGATTGCGCCACCCCGGCCCAGCGGCGACGCACGGTCTCTGGTTCTCAACTGGTACTGCAGGGGCGATGGTTTGAGGATTGCGCAGGTTTCTCCCTACGATTTTGCTCACCCGGGGGGTGTTCAGCGCCACATCGCCTCGCTAAGTCGTGAGCTTCAGTCCCGCGGACACGATGTTTCCATCCTTGCGCCGTGCACGCGCAACGAGCCAGCGGTAGACATTGGCGACGTCGACCTGCGTACGTTCGGCAGGTCCGTGCCGATACCCAGCGCCGGGTCTGTGGTCAGGATTTCGTTCTCTGTCTGGCACGAGTGGCGACTGAAGACGATGCTCGACGACGAGAAATTCGACATCGTCCACATCCACGAGCCGCTGATGCCGATGTTCGCGCTCACCGCGTCGCGCTTTTCGCCTTCTCCGACTATCGGCACGTTTCACGCTTACAACGAAGGCCGGGGCAAGGGCTACATGTTCTGGAAGAAAGTCCTGAACCGGGGGGCCATTCGACTGAACGGTCGCATAGCAGCATCGGAGCCTGCTAGAGACTTCGCCAACCGGTACTTTAAGGGCGATTATCGAGTCATTCCAAACGGACTGGACGTCGATAAGTTCTCATCGCCCGGCCCAAGGCCGACAGTGCTCAAAGACGACGCGATGAACCTGCTTTTTGTGGGGCGGGTGAACGAACCCCGCAAAGGTCTCCGATATGCTCTCGGGGCTTATTCGCTGTTGAAGTGGGAGTACCCGGAGCTCCGGCTCATCGTGGTTGGCGCGGGCGTGCCCGACCGGGAGTCGTACCGACTGATGGGCGAGCGGTCGCTGGACGACGTGGTGTTCGTAGGGCCAGTTTCTGACACCGAGCTGCCGGCGTACTACCAGAACGCCGACATATTCCTTGCGCCCAACACCGGCAAGGAGAGCTTCGGGTACATCATCATCGAAGCCATGGCGGCTTCGACTCCGATCATCGCCTCTAACATCCCCGGGTTCGCATCGGTAATGACCGACGGGAGAGAGGGTTTGATGGTCCCGCCCAAAGATGAGGCAGCGATGGCCCTGGCAATCAAGATGCTCATCGAAAAACCGGGGTTGAGGACGCAACTCGCAGTGGACGGCAGGGCCACCGTGAACAAGTACCGCTGGAGCCGAGTGGCCGATGCGGTACTGGATTTCTACGACGAGGTCCGAGAAGCGCAACCCGTACCGCCAGCGCAATTCAAGGGCTGGTAGGGCTTGCCCGATCTGCAAACGGTCCGCTTTGCGTTTCGCGGATCGATTTCCAGGTGGTTTGAGCGTCCCGCGGTTTCGCTGCTCGTCGCTCTAAAGTTCACTCCGACCGCTGCCACGCTTGTTGGGCTGATCATTGCGGGTGTCGCCGCCTATTTCGTAAGTCAGGGTGATTTCCTGGTGGGCGGGGCGCTGGTCCTGGTCAGCTCGGCATTCGACATGCTCGACGGCGGCATTGCCCGATCGACCGGACGGGTGAGCAAACGCGGCGCGTTGGTGGACTCGGTATTCGACCGCGTGGCCGAAGTTGTAGTTCTTCTCGGGTTGGCGGTGTACTTCTTATCTGGCCCTGATGCGAGCCAGACAGGGGTCCTGCTGGCGTTCGTCGCAGTGGCCGGCTCACTGATGGTCAGCTATGTCCGCGCCCGGGCTGAGGGGCTGGGCGTGACCGGCACAGCTGGCTTCCTCACCCGACCCGAGCGGGTGGTCATCACGGTAGTGTCTCTTATGGCCGGATACCCGATGATCGCACTGTGGATTCTCGGAGTGGGCACACCGCTCAGCGCTGCCTGGCGCTTTGTCGACGCCTGGCGGGCAATCGGCTCTAAATAGTCCGGAAATTGCATCCTAATGTCCACGCGATAGCGTAAAACGGTTGGTATAAGCACTTTTTGTCTGGCTGGTCCATAAACTTGGAAGCGAAGTTGAAATCGCCCGATATGTTGGAATATCCGTTCCGCGGTGGGAACACGGCCGGTCTGATCGGGCTCGCTGCTGTGGCAGTCGCCTTCGTGATTGCGGTCGGTACGATGGCAACCCCTGTTTCAGCGCAGTCAAAGGAATCCGTAAGAGTCGTCAGTTCAAGCGCTACATCGGAGTTCCCGGAAGGGATGCGGTTCAAGCTGGAGCTCGAGTCGGACGTTCGGATAGACGATGTGCGCGTGACTTTCGAAATCGGAGCCCGTCGCACCACACAATATGCATACATGGACCTGGACCAGACGACGAAGCCCCTTGTGAGCGGTGAGCTTTTCCAGCGGACCAACACCAACGACCGCTACATCCCGCCCGGCGCGATGATCACCTACTGGTTCGAGATAACCGACGAGAACGGCGATTCCTTTCTGACCGACCCGGAGACGTTCAGA
Source organism: Chloroflexota bacterium (assembly GCA_022564545.1). Classification (GTDB taxonomy): domain Bacteria; phylum Chloroflexota; class Dehalococcoidia; order Lucifugimonadales; family Lucifugimonadaceae; genus Lucifugimonas. Next base: position 7,460 of record JADFLG010000042.1, read on the forward strand.
TTTGAAGACGCACGCTTCGAATGGGACGAGGTGACTCTCGGTGCGATCACGATTCTCTATCACGGCCCGGTGCGCGTCAGGGCAGAACGGCTTGCAGAAGCCGCCGTCGAATCACTGGGAATCATGGGACCGGTGACGGGCGCTGAAACCGAAACCCAGATCGTGATGACTCTGTACAACAACAACGCCGAGATGATCGAAGCCGTTGTCGCCAGGAGCCTGGCCACCAGCCGCGAGCTGATTACTGAGGGACAGGCGTTCGATTCGGAAAGCGTCGTCATTGTGCTGGCTGGCAGATCGGACATCGGTACCGTGACCCACGAGATGACTCACATCCTCACTGCGCGAGCAGCTGGTTCCCGCGGTTCCATTCCACTGTGGCTGAACGAAGGTCTGGCCGAGTACGGCAACCTCGATCAGACCGTGTCATATCAGCGTTTTCTTGAATGGGCCGAAGGGACAGACCGGCTCATCCCGTTGAAATCTCTTCTATCGTTCCCCGGCGACCCGAACATGACGCTGGTCGCCTACGGCCAGGGCCGAAGCGTGGTCGATTACATGATCGGAGAATTCGGCGAGGAAAAGATGGCCCGGCTCCTCGCCACGCTTGGCACAGGAATCGGCATCGATGCGTCGCTGCAAGCCGTTTATGGCTTCGAACTTGAAGGGCTTGAAAACCGCTGGCGCGACGTAATCGGGGCCGAACCGTACATCGAACCGACGCCTGGCCCGACCCCGACACCGAACGCGGAGCCGACACCGGCATACAAATTGCTCACGCTGCCGCCCGAGTCCGGACCGGCCAGCCCTGAGCCCGGCGATGGTTCAGATTCTGATACCGGCGAGGCAATAGTCAAAGTGCTGGAACCGACTGAGATTCCCGAACCGACCGCACCGGACGCCGCTGCGGGTGCTGTGGAAGAGGAAAGCTCGAGAGATCGGCCGGACCAATCGGAACAGTCAGATCAGTCGGATACCCCGGGACGGCCAGAACAGGACATGCCGGGCGGCACGTGCTCGGCACCGGTTGTGGGCTCCGTCGATGGAACGGCCGGGGCGTGGTTGCTGGTGGTAGTTGGCCTCGTCGCAAGCGGGCGTGTTCGCGGGTGGCGACGCCGTTAGGGCGGCTAAATCGCCAGTTCCGTTGGGCGTAAAGGAAGCTCAGAGGGGCGTACCAGGACTGAGCGTCGCCGTCAGGCCGCGATCTCGTTCAGACTGTCAGTTTCAGCCTGGCCCGCAGGTGAATCGCTGTCCAGGTCGTGAATCTCGAACCTGAACACGGTGCCGATTCCGATCTTGCTTTCCATTTTCATCTGGCCGCCGTGGATCTCGACGATACCCTTGGCGATGACCAGGCCAAGACCGGTACCCTCGACCGATCGAGTTTCCTCGCTGTCGACCCTGAAGAAAGATGTGAACATCTGCTTCTGGTCTTCCTCTGAAATACCGAAGCCCTCGTCCTTCACTTCGAACTCAAGGTGGTCACCAACCTTTGCCACGCTCAGCCAGACATTCTTAGATTCTGGCGAGTACTTGGAAGCGTTGCTCAGCAAGTTGGTGAGGACCTGCATGATGCGATTCTTGTCAGCGTAAATCAGCGCCTCGTCATCGGAAGTGTGAAGGTGCAGGGTTTGCGATTTTTTATCGTAGATCGGGGCGAAACTTTCAGCGAGCTCATTCACACACTCAACGATGTCGAAATGAGAGGGTTCGAGGAGCAATTTACCCATGTCCATGCGCGATACGTCCAGCAAGTCCTGGATCAACGCGTTGAGCCGTCGGCCATTCTTGTCGATGATGTCGAGGTGCCGAACATTCTTCTCGGTCAGGTTTCCTTCCTTGTTCCGCTTCAGAAGGCTGGCGAACGCCAGCATGCTGGTGAGCGGCGTGCGCAACTCGTGCGAGACGGTCGAAAGGAACTTGATCTTCGCCTCGTTCAGACGCTGTAGCTCCAGGTTCTCGGCGTCCAGCTTGATTTTGGCCTCATTGGCCACGGCCAGCTCCATTGCCTGGACAAACTGACGCGAGTTGTTGATGGCGTTGACGATCTGGCCTGCGACTCGCTCTGCAAGCGCCAGCTCTTCACCGAGGTATGCCCGTGCCCGTCTCGACTCGAGAACCAACGCCCCGATCACACGACCGCGTGCGATGAACGGGACCGCCATGAGTGAGTTCAAACCCACGTCTACGCTTGCTTCTCGCATGCCGTGCAACGGCCCGCTCTCCGGGTCGTCGGTCATTCCAAGCGTAATACCGGAGTGGTACTCGAACACCGGCTGCAGCGGCGACGAAGCGATCGCATCGGTGGCGCCACGGTCCCAGCCCGGCACGGGTATGCCGGATACATAAGTGTATTCGAACCTCTGGCCTTCGTCATCGGCAAGCGCTATCGCGATCCTGTCAGCAGGGAGCAACATTCGGACCTGCTCGGCACAGCGTTCGAATACAGTTTCGAGGTCCAGCGTCGAGCTGACCACGCGGCCCAGCTCTGCAAGCGCCGACCGCTCGCTGACTTCCTTGCGGGCAGCGGCGTACAAGCTTGCATTTCGGGCGGCCACCGCAGCCTGTCCCGCCGCAGTTTTAACGAATTCGACATCTTCGTCAAGAAATCCGGAGCCGACAAGCTTTCGACCGCCGGTAAGAAGTCCCGCAAGGTTACCTGCGGCTATCATCGGTACTATCATCCGGACATCGAGCTGCTCGAACAGCGCCATCTCACGATCGTCATCGGTAACCACGTTTTCTGCGTCGGAAGCCGAGTCGCCAATAGTCGGGTCAAATGTCAGCATCTCGCCAAACCGCTTCATTTTCGAGATCGCTGAACCAGTTGCCGATAGTTCGAAATGTGGCGAGGCTTCCCTGGTATCGGCAACTGATATGAACGCTTTGCCATCGTGAGATGGAAGCAAGACCGCAACCCAATCGACCTGGGCGGCCTCACGGACGGTCGTGACGATACCTTCAGCAACGGTCGGGAAGTCGGTGATGTCCTTTGTGAGGTCGTTTAACCTGGCGAGTGCGGAAATACGGTCGTGCCGTTCACGGTAGAAGGCCCTGTCGACAACGGCCTGGACCCGCTGCATCACGGGCTGGACCGTAACCCCAACGATGAGCACTGTCCCGGCACCGAAAAGCACCGAGGCGATCGGACTGAGGTCGCGTGTGACCAGGAGCACAATGCCGATGCAAAGGCCGTACACGCCGAACAGGAACGAACTTACTGCGCTGTACGCCATGCCACGTCTGAGCATTAAGCGCAAGTTCATCATTTTGTACCGGGTCACACCGTACGTCGCAAGGACGATAAAAAAAATGTTTCCGACAACGCCTAACGGGTACGTGTTCAACCCCAGTGACGGGAAGAAGTCGGTGGTCGCTCCGGCTACCGATGCCATGACGCCCAGCTTCAGGAGAAGCATCTGCTGTCGACGCTGTGTTGATTGCTCGTTTTTGGATGCCCGGTGCAAAAGGACCAGCGACCACAAAACTGCGGGATAGGATGCCATCAGGACCAGCGGAAACGCCCACCCGAGTTCGGGAGCGAAGCCGTAGAATTTCTCGACCATGCCCGTCGCGGTGTAGCCGCCGAGAGATAGGATGGCGGAGGCGACACCGATGGAATAAAAGGCGTAAAGAGCCAGGCTGCCGTGCTTCGACCTGGTATAGCGCAGAACGAAATGCAGGAAGAAGATGCTGCTGAACGGAATGACCGCCAGCGCCCATTTTTCTCGAGTGTATGCTGTGGCCGCGTCGGGGAACGCGTCGCGCATCGCAAATATCGTGATGCCCCACGCCGCCATCATCACCAGGAACAGGGTGAACAACCGGTTCAGGCGGTCCGTTGGGTTTGACATCAACACAAGCACTGCCAGGAACGCACTAATTGCGAACTGAATGAACGGCAATGCTATGTAGATTTCGTTCATAAACCTTCAGGCAGAAAGTGCCAGTGCCCGGTCCAGGGCTACGAGTCGCCCCACTATCTCATCACTCGGGTTCATCCTCGACGGGCGACTGCCGACGAGCGACGAGCCCTGTTTCAACTGCATATCGGTGTAGGCATCGAACGTGCCGGGCGAAAGAACGGTTACCTTCAACGGACATATTCTGAGCATCTTTTCCAGGTCCGAATAAAGAGGGTCGCAGTCCTTCAGCGATTGGTGAAGGGTTGGCACGAGGCGTGCTGTCTCGTACGGGCTCGACAACTCCAGGTACATGTGAAGTTCCGGGACGATTCCTTCGATTTCTCGTCGCAACGTCCAATCGCGTATCGGCAATTCCGCTCTGGTGATCGCCTTCCAGACCGTGCTTTCGTCAATGCGTGTGAAACCGCCAATGTCGATTCGTTCATCCGAACGGCCGACGAACAGGAATTCATGTCCGTAGCCGATATGATCGTTCGTGAATCGGACGATGTGACCCAGGCGATACCGAACAAACGGCATTCCAAAGAAACTGGTAACCACCACTTCGTAAGACTCGCCCGGCTCGACTTCGTCCAGCAGACACGTGCGGGGCATGTAATTTGGGTTGGCGCGTTCCACCTCCAGTTCAGACTCGGAAATAAACTCGTAGAAGCAGGTATGGGGGTTCAGGCCCATTCCGCCGCGGTCGCGGAGCTGGCAGCCCATTACGCCAACCTCGGTCGAGGCGTACATCTCGTACGGCGGCCTGCCCCACGCGTCTTCGATCTCGTCGGAATAGAACCTGGTGTCGAGACCCCAACCGACGACACACTTCGGCTCCCACAGGTCACGTGGCTTCATTGCGCGGTGCGTGAGCGTGCTCTTCAGCTTCGCTCCGACAAGTCGAAGAGCGCCTTTCGCGTTGACTTTCTTTATCAGCTCGCCCGAGCCGTTCGAGCGAGTGGCGTTCGGGTCAAACTGTTCGGCGACACGTTTCAGTACCGAAGTCATCGAAATGAGAATGTCGACGCGGTCGTTCAGGGCATGGGCGAATCCCTCGGAAATTCGCTGTTTGAACTCCATGTCTTCGCCTAGCTCGAGCGGGATCATTGGTTTGAAGTCGTATTTTTTGACCAACTCGAACGCCGCGTGCCCCGCCAGATATGGCCGCGGTGGAATGTTGAACAGTGCGCGGTCGCCGCGTTCGATGTTTGAAGTCCTGCCATCAGTTGAGGCGGCCAGGCCGATTGAAGCCATGACTGAATCGGCCAGGTGGTCGAGGGCCGGCCGGGTATAAGGGACCCACTTCGGTTTGCCCGCTCCGAACTGGGTGTACACCCATGTTTTCGACCCATTCGACCCTTTTGGCTCGGGCTTGAGGTGTTCGGCATAGTCGTCCCATGTGCTCAGGCGCACGCGGGCGCGAAAATTATCTACTGAGGTGAAACCGTTGCCACCCGGCGAAAGTGCCGCCATTACCGGGTTGTTAGACATCTCAGCGAACTGGGCGCGGAGAGATTCCGACTGCACCATCGTGAATTGATCGCCCGAGTAATCGAGGAATTGCCACAGCTTTCGCCAATCGATTGCCGTCATATGAATGTGCGCCCAAACTTATCGGCCATGCCCCCATGGCCCCGGTAACAGTCGAAACAGATTCGTCATTTCAGACTTGATCGTGTCCGCGTCTCACAGGCTCCGTAATCATCGTGTACTCCACACTGAAACTTTGAGAGTGCCCCAGAGTGTCGTACGGTGTGGAGTTGGCGAAGACGGCTTCTACTCACTACCTTCTACGGACATGCGGCTCATGCGACACGGGTGATCTACGTATTGAGGTGGTACTTACGGCTCAATTCGGTCGAACCGTGTAGAACGAATCCGTGATTACGGCAGTACTGAGCCTTAAATCTCACCGGCGCGCTCTGCTTGCTTACGATTTGTCTACCGTGCGAGAACGATTGAGGAGAGCGTCAAGCGTTCCACCCAGAATTGCGTCGCGATCATCGGTGCTTACGAAGTCGCAATGAGTACGGAAAGCCTCCAGCGACTGGAGGTGCGTCATCGATTTCTTGACCACCGGAAAGTCGGAACCCCAGCACATATTCGTGCCGAAGGCTTCGTAACATTCCTCGTAAACCCATCTGGTGTCCGGATATGGAAAGTTCCAGGGCGTGTCGGTCAGGTAATGAAACCCCGAAAGCTTCAGGAAAATGTTCGGAAGTTTGCTCGATTCGATCACGTTGTCGACGTTTGCTCGTGCGTCGTCACCGTGGGCTCGCAGGCCCGACATGTGGTGGCAAAGAAACACCAGGTCGGGGTGTCGTTCGGCAACCTTGCGCAGTTGCCCCTGGTGATGCGGCGCCAGCGCAATGCTGGCGATTAAACCGAGCTGTTCAGCCGTTTTGAAGAAGTCGATTCCATCGGGCGAACTAAACCAGCTGGCATCGTCCTCGCGGGCGACGTAATGGGTAAATGCCTTCATCGGCCACCGCTCAGCGGCCTCTTCGAGCCGCGCCGCGGCGCCGGGCGTGTGATACGTGTCCGACCACATCGAATCGACATCGGCGAACTGTTCCAGCCGGTCCGGGTATCGCTTCAGCGCCGCTGCAACATAGTCGTTGTTGTCGAAATTTCTAAATATCTGGGCGCACACGATCGTCGCCCGGTCGACGCCGTTGACGTCCATCTGGTGGATCAGCTGTTCGACCGCGCCGTGGTTCTCTGGGTCGGGGACGGGAGGCAGGTAGGGCCAGTACGCCCATGAGTGGCAATGTGAATCGATAATCATTTGCCAAGCATACTTGCCGATTTTTCTCCAAAAGGCCAGTCGTTCTCGCCAGAAAATTCACATTTATCAGCAGGTGTAACCGCGGTGTCACACCGTCGCAACATTTCTGAAACACCTGGGCCATAACTTTCGATCTGAACTCTGCGTGTCTGGTTTATTTGGGGAGAGATTTCATCATGGATTCAGGATCAATAGCATGGATGCTGGCCGCATCCGCCCTTGTGCTGTTCATGACTCCGGGCCTGGCGTTCTTCTATGGCGGGTTGGTCCGCGGTAAGAACGCCGTCAGCACGGTCATGTACAGCTTTGCTGCAATGGGAGTTGTTTCAGTCGTGTGGGTTCTGTGGGGCTACAGCCTGGCGTTTGGGGGAGCCGGCGACTTTATCGGAAACTTTGCTTACCTCGGGTTGAAGGGCGTTTCCTCGACCGGTAACGATATCCATGGCGCAGCTGTGCCCGACATGCTGGTTGCTATTTTCCAGATGATGTTCGCCATCATCACACCAGCCCTTATTACCGGTGCATTTGCTGAACGCTTCAAGTTCAAGACTTACCTCATATTCCTTGTTCTGTGGGTCACGTTCGTGTACGCCCCGATCGCCCACTGGGTGTGGGGCAACGGCGGATGGCTCCTCGATCTGGGTACTCTTGACTTCGCTGGTGGGACCGTCGTTCACATCAACGCCGGTATAGCGGCTATTGCTGCTGCCTATCTTGTTGGCAAACGCCGTAATGTTGATCGCGGTGTTGAGCCGCACAACGTCCCGTTCGTGATTATCGGTGCGGCAATCCTGTGGTTCGGCTGGTTCGGCTTCAACGCCGGGTCGGGCCTGGCCGCCGACGGTATCGCCATCAACGCCTTCCTGGTGACGAACACGGCCGCTGCCGCTTCGATGGTGGTCTGGCTGATCCTTGGCAACATTCACACCGGCAAGATGAGCGCAGTTGGCGCGGCCACCGGGGTAGTGGCCGGGCTGGTTGCCATCACTCCAGCGTCTGGTTACGTCGGGCCCATGGGCTCGGTCGCCATAGGCATCGGTGCCGGCGTCCTCACGTTTTACGCCGTGCGCTTTCGTTACAAGTTCGGATTCGACGATGCCCTGGAAGTGATGGCTGTGCACGGAATCGGCGGCATCTGGGGTGCACTCGCCACGGGTATATTCGCGGTCGGTGGCATTGGACTGATCGACGGTAGTGCCAGGGTGTTGGGTTACAACGCGATAGCCGTAGTCGCCACCATTGGCTACTCGTTCATCGTGACCTTCGTAATTCTGAAGATTCTCGACGTAATACCTGGTCTGGGTCTCCGGGCCGAAGACGTTGAAGAAGATGGCGGTCTGGACATCGCGCTCCACGGTGAGCGGGCCTACGTTGGCGATGGGGCCGATTAACCGTTCATTCGCAAATTCGAACTGCGTGGTCGACAATTGGACCGGCCACGCAGCAGGAGAACAGTGATCATGATCAAAATTGAAGCAGTAGTCCGGCCCGAGCGGGTCAACCCGGTTGTCGACGCACTCCTCGAAGTTGGTTGCGGCGGGTATCACGTCGCAAACGTTACCGGCAAGGGGACGCAGCAGGGCGTTGAAGTATTCACCGGGCGGGGCGCAACTACAACGATACGCGCGGCACTTCCGAAGTCGGTCATAACGACCGTCGTTAGAGCCAGCCTGAAAGACGTTGTGGTAAACGCGATTATCGAGGCAGCGAAGTCGGGTGAAGAAGGACAGATTGGCGATGGGAAGATCTTTATCTCTCCGATCACCGAGGTGATCCGGGTACGCACCGGTGAGAGGGACGACGCGGCGCTTTAGGAGGCGAATCCGGCACGTTAGCCGCCCGGCGTGCGAAGCGCACCAGGGCGGCGTCAGGAAGCACCGCGGGACACACCGGGGCGTTGTCCATCCGAATTCAAAAAAAGACCAAAAAAATCAGTCAGGCCGCTGTTTGTCCGGTCAGCATTCGTCAAGGTATGATTGAGTGCTGCGGAGAGGCGGCGGCCTGTGCTTTAAGGCCGGGTGGTCGCTGCCCACAGGAGCGTAGCTCAGCTGGCTAGAGCACTGGTCTCCAAAACCAGCGGTCGGGGGTTCGAATCCCTCCGCTCCTGCCATATTTGGCCACGAGATAATTTATTATCGAGATGCGGTCCGCCGCAGCTGTCACCCGTGCCGGGGTGCTGAAATTGGTAGACAGGCTACGTTGAGGGCGTAGTGTTCGTAAGGACGTGCGGGTTCGAGTCCCGCCCTCGGCACCATATAAAGCTCGACTGGCGACGTAGCCAAGCGGTTTAAGGCAGAGGTCTGCAAAACCTCTATTCGGCGGTTCGAATCCGCCCGTCGCCTCCATATTGCGTTTGAACTGAGAGAAGCCCTGGAGAAATCCGGGGCTTTTTCGCGTTTTACAGCAGATTTGACAGCAACCGGAACCCGTCTCGCCCTCTCGCGACATATCTGCCACGGGTTTTAGCTGTGCTGAATCAGCAGGGTCGCTGCACGAATAGTGCTACTTACCAACCAACCCACACGTCAGACCAAGCCCACCAGCAACCACCTTGCCTCACCAGGTGACCGGGTACGTCCAAGCAGACCTCCGGCCTACGTCTTGCGGGAATCTGTTGGCTGGCTGTTGGGTACTCTGCGCTGAATTTTCGCGGCGGATTTTCGCGGTATATGCTTCCATCATGCCACTTGGTGATTTCGTTGAAGGAGGAACAACCCCGAAGCCGCTCCGCATCGGGCGTACTTTGTGGTTCGTCTTCGGTCTGGCGGCCACGTCATACTTCGTCTGGGACATCGTCGTCTACAACGACCGAGTCGGCATAAATTCGGTACACATTGGCTACTTAATCGGCATCGCGTTCGCCTGGTGGTACCTATCGGATGCCATTGTTGTCGGTCTTGGGCTGAAATGGGGACGGTGGCCCCAGATAGTGTCAATCCCGGTTGCCGTCGTACTTGCAGGGGTCGGTCTGGCGGCCTATGAGAACGTCTGGACGCCGCCGTTGGCGTGGGGCGTCTTCATAATGACCCAGTTCTGGTTCGGCTTCATTGGCCCGTCGTTCATTTTCGCCGCGCTCTTTGCTGCCCCCGGCTGAGAGTTCAGAGGTGTGCCCTACGTAATAGGGCTGGTGTACCCAGGCGACCGGCCATGGAGCATCCCTGAGGGGGACTCTTCACCCCTCTGGACGAGTGGGAACGGAATCGCTAGCAAAGTCGGAGCAGCGCGTCCCCCAAGCAGCCCCCGGTTGTCCTTGCTGCTTCCACGTGACGGTGGTGGCAGGTACCGGGTGCTGGGGTTGCGCGGTCGATCTAACGACCTTGCTGACGAACTGGGCTAGTGCCGGGCGGAGGAGCCGCCGATAACGCCACTACGCAATTTGTAGCCCCGAGTATTCATAGAAATGTTTATGGCATGTGGAGCCGGGGCGAGGATACAGTCGGTGATGACGAGAGCGCTGCGGAAGACAAGGGTAATTCAGGTTGCTCAATATCGGTACTGCTGTACAAGCACTCGTAGCAACCGCCGCAACTACACCCCAGATTCTTCCCTACCTGGTGGTAGATGAATCCTGCGGCGATCAAGACCCCGGTCAAGACTGCCCACCAACCCAACCAAATTGCGGCAAGCGTCCCAATCAATACGAGTCCGGTGATGGTTTTCAACAAGACGGTCTAGACCCTTTCGAACGCTGGCATGGGCCCGGGGAGACCAAGTTCGAACAACCCCCGTTGAATGCTCCTTGCTTTCATCACCTCGCGTCAGTCACTCGTCTCGTAGGTGCAAGCACAGTGATCGGATTGGCGATACCAAGTGCTCCGACTCTACATCTGCGGAATTCGCTCCTTCCAGCAACTCAGAAGTTGGTGGAACGAGCATCTTCAGTCCACGCAAGAAAATCGGCGAGGCGGGAGCGATAGCACCCGTCAGATCATCTGTAAAAATCTCGACAATTTGGGCGGAGATGTCGCCTCGAAGATTCGTGCCAGCGTCACGAGAGGATTTTCAGGAATTCGGTTTGCGCGGTTTCACGCAATTGACCACTTGGGACCACTAACGAGGCGCAACAGAAAGATCGATCGTTCACTCGTTTTTCCGGTGAAACCTTAGAATGGAGCAGCGGTCAATTCGGACATATATTAAGCTGGCCAGGATTGCATCATCGTGATGAGCAATTAGTTCGACATGTCGTGATCATCTGACGGACAAGCGCCGCCGCCGAGGCATTTTGCTCTCGGGCACTGAGCCCCAGACAGGAAAAGACATCTTGAAAGTTACCACCAGGATTGCTCTTCTTACGGCAAACAGTTCTCCAGGGCACGCGTATTTTATTAGGAGATTTCGTAAGGAGTTCCCAAACATATTCGTGATAATGCCAGCAAAATCCAAGCCAAATCACGGTATGTTTCGACGAATTGCCGCAGGTCTTAGACGCACGGTACGCCTGGCCTCACGACGACTTCTGCTTCGCTACCGTTATCCACTGTCACCCCTGCTGCTTCGACGACCACGAGTAGACATGGAAGTGACAGACATTAACTCCGATATCGTCCGAAATTCACTGGCGGAATTCGATCCAGATCTGATTTGCATTTACGGAACGAAGAAAATTCGATCTGAGATCTTGGAGCTCGCCCCAAATGCGCTGAATATTCACGATGGGTTCGTACCTTACTATCGCGGGGTATCTTCCGGCGCATGGGTATCGTTCGAATCCAATTACAGCTATCTGTACTACTGCATTCATGAAGCGATTAGCCGCCTCGACGCCGGAATCGTCTATAGGCTTGATCCTGTAGTTCCTTATTTTTTCGAGAGTTCAACCGATCACAATTACCGTCGGTCGACCACAGCTGCGGACGCGATGGTGGAAGTGACACGCGGATTGCTTAACGGAACCATTCAAGGCTACCCTCAGCCTTCCGTTGGCGCGCGCAATCTACGCCACCGCGACAAACCACAGTTGTTCGGCGAAATAGCATCCGCCAACTTCGTTTCGAATAACGCACGTACGTACAAACGATCACGACCGCGCACCGGCCGAATCGAAAAATTGTTGGTTGACCGCCAAAAACATCCTAACCGTGGAGTACTTTCGAATGGTTGGTACGTCGTCAACTACCATGCGATAGTCGATGACAATGACTTTGATCACACTGGCGTTCCCAGAATCGTGACAGAGCGGAAGCGATTTGCCGAGCACATAGATGTTTATCGGCGCGAATTCACTCTGGTGTCGGTGTCAGAAGGAATTTCGCTGCTTAAAAGAGGCAGTGCCGAGAAGCGTCGCTACTTGTCGCTAACGTTCGACGATACGCTGCAGTCACCATTTTCCGCGATGGATTTACTCGGATCGAGCGGTATCGTGCCCACATTCTTCATTAACTCAGATCCTGTGCTAAACGAACGCCAACTCAAGAATCACCACACCTTGCTTAAGAGGCTTTATGAAGCTGCACGTCCGGTGGCAAGTTATGACGAGTGGGTGTTGTCGCAGTACATGAATCTAGACGATCTGAGACAGGCATGTGATGACGGTAGCGCTGAGATCGGATCTCACACCGCCACTCACGCTCGAGTTAACCACACGAGGTTCGAGGAACTGCAAGTAGAAATCCAAGAAAATCACAGATCTCTCGAATCCGCACTCGGCAGAGAGATCGACTATTTCGCGTTCCCGTACGGCGGTTTAAACGATCGCAGTTTTCTCGCTGAATTCGAAGCCATCACCACCGCTCGATACTACTTTACTGCCGAAGGTGGAATCAACCAACACTACGTCCCGGGTGCCCTGTTGCGCATAGGCATCCACAATGAAGATGTTGGCGGATTACTCCAACTGCTGTCTGATCAATATGTGAGGTGATTCAGAATCACGGAAGCGAGATCGCGCCGTCACCACATCTGCATCCGTTCTGTGAGAGAACAAGGCGATATTACTAATCCAGGTTATGTCGCGGAACTAGTATTGTGTATGTGGTGGGAAAGCACCACATTATGCGGCATGCCAAAGCCTATTCGAGTGACACAGTTGCGTCCGGGGGACAGGTTCGCCCTTGAGAGGTTGGTCCGTTCGCGAACCGCGCCTCAGCGAACGGTGGAGAGAGCAAGGATCGTGCTTGCCTCGGCTGATGG
>JADFLG010000153.1 GCA_022564545.1 Chloroflexota bacterium
GACCGGCGCGGCCACGTCGGTACCGCCGACAACGGTGGTCGTGACGGTCACTCCTGTGCCGCCAACGGTCACTCCTGTGCCGCCAACTACTACATCGGCTCCCGCGGCTACGGAACAGGTTGAACCCGAGCCGGCAGTGGTGGTGTTCAGGGTCACTGACCGCTCGATCGAGGCACCGGAGTCCATTCCGGCGGGCCTGACGACGATACGATTGGTGAACGACGGCAGTGAAAGGCATGAGCTCACGTTGATCCGGGCCGATGACGGGCGCACAGCGGATGAGCTCGAATCCCAGACCAAACGCCAGAACTGGCCAGCAACCTGGGCCCCCACGGTCGCCAGTATTCGTGCCGACGCCGGTGAATCAAACGAGTTCACGGTCAGGCTGATACCTGGCATTTTCGCGGCGGTCGACTGGAGCGCCGGGTCTGACAGCATCCCCTACTCTGCGTTCGGCGTTTACACCGGGTTCGAAGTTTCGGAGTCGGATTCTGCCGGTGGCGCATGGAGCCAGGACACGGTCGAGATAGGGCTTGAAGACTTTTTCTTCACCGGAATTCAAGACCTTTCTGCCGGACGGCAAAACTTCAAAATCCTGAACCGGTCCGACGATCAGTCCCACGCACTCACGTTCGTACCTCTCGACGAAGGGCAGACGGCGGCGGAGTTGTTTGAGAATTTCCGCTCTGTAAAATTTGGCGGAAGTCCCATTGAGAACCTCGAGCGTCAAGTCACCATAGGTTGGATTGGCGCCGGCCAGGAGATTGAATATTCGATCGAGCTCGCGGCTGGCAATTACGCCGTGGTGTGTTTGATACCGGACGGATTCCCCGGGAGGCCCCACGTGAACCTGGGGATGCTGGGGCAAATCACCGTCGGTGGGTAGGGTTCGTTACTCCGATCACGACCGATAGGTCCATCAACGCCTTCTCAGACGACCGCGATCACTCGCCTGGAGCAGTTGCTAACCATCTGCTCCGGCGATGGTCGCGATGCCGGCATTACCGGGTCGGCGGGTTTCCGCAGTCGGCTCTTTGACCGGCGCTTGACCGCCAGGTGGTGGGCGCAGGAGACCTTGTGGTCGCTGATCCGGCGATCGCATGAAGGCATACACGACGCTCGTTGCCACGTTCGATTCGGCTGCGGTGAAGGCAGACTGAGAGTTCCCCGCCGTGGCGGACCCGCCCGCCATCGGCCGTGCCTGCCGGGGCCTCGAATGCGGAGATCGCAGAACGTCCCGATCGCGAAATATGGCACTTCTGTTCGATGTTTTTCAGTCCGCTTGCCGCGAAATTGAAGTTCGTGGCGGTGGATGTCCACCGTTCGAGATTTTCAATAAGTGCTGTGATTCCACCTGTTTTTTTTGCTCGTGGTCTCAACGGGAGGGTAATGCGGTGCACATACGTTTCAATACTCGATATTTGTGGTGGGTCACGGGGCTGGCAGGCATGTTTATCGTCGCGTGCGGCGGGAGTGCACCGCCTGCTGCACCGACCGTCGCGGCCACGTCGGTACCGCCGACAACGGTGGTCGTGACGGTCACTCCTGTGCCGCCAACTACTACATCGGCTCCCGCGGCTATGGAACAGGTTGAAAGCGAGCCGGCAGTGGTGGTGTTCAGGGTCACTGACCGCTCGATCGAGGCACCGGAGTCCATTCCGGCGGGCCTGACGACCATTCGATTACAGAATGATGGCACGGTGCCTCACTCCCTCGTTGTCTTCGATATCGACGAAGGCCATACCGTGGACGATGTGGCGCGGGAGCTGACGGGCCAGTTCTGGCCGGAATCGTGGGCACCGGCTATCGGGGAGGTCAGTGCCGAACCGGGTGAATCGAATGAGTGGACGGTGCGGTTGGAGAAGGGCCTATACGCTGCAACGGACTGGACGGTTGGGCCGGACCAAGTTCCCCACGTGGCGAGGGGGGTGTTCACCGGATTCGAAGTTACCGCTTCTGAAGGCCCTGAAATTGCCTGGGATTCGGATGTAATTGAGATAGAACTCGGGGATTTCTTTTTTACGGGTCTCCAGGACCTGCCGGCAGGACGGAACACTTTCAGGCTCGTAAACCTGTCGGACGAACAGGATCACATGCTGCTATTCGTTCCCCTCGGCGACGGCCAAACGGTGGTGGACATGTTCGGAGATTACGTATACGAACGGGTTGGTGGAACCCTGGATTTTGAACCGGCCGCGGAGATCGGTTGGATTGGTCCGGGCCAGGAAGTCGAGTATTCGGTCGACCTTGATCCAGGGAACTACGCGGTCGTGTGCCTGTTGCCGGATGGCCACCCGGGAACGCCACATTCGAACCTTGGGATGCTGGGTCAAATTACCGTAAGCGAGTAGGGCACAACGCGGGTGGGATTTGCAGGAGCATTCCGAATAACGCTCCTTCTCAGACGACCGCGGTCATCCGCTTGAAGCAGTTACCCAGTAATTGCCTCAGCGATGGCCGCGGTTCGAGCGCGTGCTGGTCGGAGGGTTGTGCGCTCAGCTTTTAGACAGGCGCTTGACCGGTTCGTGGCGGAAGCATGTGACCTGGTGGTCGTTTACGAGGCCGGCCGATTGCATAAAGGCGTACACAATCGTGGGTCCGACGAAGGTCAGGCCTCGCTTTTTGAGGTCTTTGCTGAGTGCTTCCGATTCCCTGGTTTCGGCAGGCACATCGCCCATGGAAGGGCGTTTGGGTTGGAGCGGTGTCCCATTCGGGACGTAAGACCATAAATAGGCGTCGAACGACCTGAATTCGCGCTGAATTTCAAGGACCGCGCGGGCGTTTTTCACCGCTGCGTTGACCTTGAGCCGGTTTCGGATGATGCCTTCGTCCTGGAGCAGGCTCTCGATCTTTTCGGGTCCGTAGCTCGCGACCTTTTCGATGTCGAAATTGTCGAATGCGACGCGGTATGTACCGCGACGTTTGAGGATCGTCTCCCAGCTCAGCCCTGCCTGCGCGCCTTCGAGGATCAGCAACTCGAACAGGTGCCGGTCGTCGTGGATCGGCACGCCCCACTCCTCGTCGTGGTACGCCTCGTAGATGGGACTTCCGGTGCCGAAGCAGCGGGTGGCGTCGCGTTGGTCGTTGGAGCCGGTGGTCATGGGTGGCAGGTTATCGCAGTGGGTTTGCTATTTAGAAAAGCCGATGTCGCAACCGAGGGTGTTTTTCACCGATCAAGAAGCTCGAATTAGTTGCCCCGGTACTGAGGACTCGGGTATCGCCACTCGATCTTTTTGTCGCCCCAATTTTTGGAAGAGCCGGTCGGCGTGAAATGCAGAGTTACCCGGCTTTCGCCTAATACCCAGTTCCTGGAGTTCATTGCATGCCAATCGATCGCTAATTCAAATGGGTCCAGGTCGGATATCTCTATCTGGGTGGAAGCGAGAGCAAATTCGACCTGATCGAAAGGGAGTAAATAGAAACCCGAGAACTCACTATTATTTGTCTCCAGTCGGGTGTGCATGAAGTCCAGCGACGAGTCGACGGACTGGGCGAAATTCGTAGTGGATATCCTGTTGATGTCGCGGCTGCTGACATTTTGACCTTTTATGCCATACGCAGGAATGAACACATCTTCTCCCGAGATGTTTTTGAGCACCCCGGTAATGATTACTCCGCCCACTGGGGACCGCCCACCTCCCCATGTGGTCCCGATATAGACATCCCATTGCAGTCCTTCATGTGCTTCCAGCTTGATGCCGGTCATCTCAAGAGTGCCAATTGAGACCGGGGGAGCCTCGAATAAAAGGACAGTATCCCGCTGAAAATAACCGGGCAGTACCAGCACCAGGACAAAGAGTAGAAACCCGATAAGCGCGAGGCTCGCGTGGCTCAGTTCGGGCTTTCGTAATTTCAAGCTTTTCGATCCCTAATCCAGGCGCTCAACGCCAGCATTCACCGCCGGTCTTCGCGCCTGATGACTTCACTGTCCAGATGTTGTTGCGAAATCGGGGAACGACCCCGGCGGCAGCATCGCGAAGTCGGTGAATTTGGCTTCGCTGAGCATGTAGCGGGTGCCATCGTCGCGCTCTTGCCGCCTGGTCTGGCGCTGCAAAAACGGGTTCGCCACCTGGTATTCGAACACTCCGCCAAAGATGAGGCTGGGCCTGCCGAGGTATTCGCTCTCGACTCCGTCCAGACCGCGGGCATACTCCCTCTCAATCACCGTGAACGCACCTTCAACACTCTTGAGAAGGTCTCGGCCGATCGGCGGATTATCTGACCATGTCTCTCCAGACGCGACATCTGTCCACTCGCCCTGAATTCCGGTTGCCAGCACTGTTCCGTCCAGCTTTGACTCTCGACCGTGGAACGTGTTGACGGTCCCCGATGAATCAGTGGTTTGCCACGCTTCTCTCACGATTCTTCCGGGGTAGCCATCGCATACGACCTGTGGCCTGGAACTGGTAGGCGGCCTGCAGGCGAGGTTACTGGCCCCACCCAGGTTGAATTTTTCCATCCGCAAATACATCACGTGCCCTTCACCGAGTAGCCGGATAATTTCGGCCTGGGTAGTAGCAGCGTTCATACCCGATAGATCGAACTGTGAGTCGAGGTTCGGGACTCCCAGTTCCACTGATCTGGTTGGGGGTACGAAATCAGGGAGTGACCCCGGCGGCAGCATGGCGAGGTCGATTGCTTTGGATTCGCTCGACGTCTCGCGAGTTCCATCGTCGAGCTCTCGCCAGCTGATATGGCGCTGCAACAGCGGGTTTGCCACCTGGAATTCAGACTCCCCGTCAGTGAAATTAATGTTGGGCCTGCCGATGTATTCATCGGCTACCGAGAAGATGACACTGGGTCTGCCCAGGTATTCGCTGTCTACTTTGATTCCAACGCGGGCATACCTCTGCTCAATTATCGTGAACGCGCTCTCAACATCTCGGACTAATTCGCGCCCTTCCTTCTGGCCAGCTGACCATGTCTCTCCCGATGCGATGTCTGTCCACTCACCCTGAATTCCCGTTGCCAGCAGAGTTCCGTCCGGTGTCGATATACGGCCGTAGTAGGCCTGGACGATCCCCGACGAACTGGTGGACTCCCACCATTCCTCGACGACGGTTTCTGGATAGCCATCACATACGACCTGCGGCATGTACCTGAATACCGAAAGGCAGGCGATGTCGTTGACGAAAATCCCGCTCCTGGCGAACGACTCCAACCGCGTGTACATCACGTGGCCTTCACCGAGCAGCCGGATGATCTCGGCCTCGGTAGTCGCGGCATCCATGCCCGATAGATCGAACCCGAGGCTCGATTCAGGGGCGTCCGAATCCTTAGTTTCCGCCGTGGTGCCTTCAGAGGAGCCGCACGCGACCGCAGCCACAAGCATGATCGCCAATGCTGCGCACAGCACCAGCAGACCCGGTGAAATTCGGACTGCGTGCTTCGTTTCTTCCGGTCTGAAATTATTTTGCATCAGATTTGCTCAAATCCAACCACTTATGCGCAAAGAATTATTGGTTCGGCCTTTGGCCAGCGTCCTACGTTCGAACCGTCGACCATGTAGATCGCCGTATCGAGTTGTGGCTTGCTTA
>JADFLG010000154.1 GCA_022564545.1 Chloroflexota bacterium
CGGTGACCAGGTCCGCCTCGATGGTGTCCAGCTTGGGGATACGGTTGAACCACAGGAAAAGACCCAGAATCAACGCAAGGAGGACCAGCCCGGCCAACCGCTTTCTCTTTAGCGTAGTATCGAACACTGCAGCACCCGGTCAGCTATCAGTTGGGAAAAAACCGTTCCGGCCTTAATCCTACCAAGAAACCCTAGCAGTATTCAGCAATTTCGAAAGGTTTCGGATGATTCAGGCTTGCTGATGCCTTGAATACGGTCTTCGGCTCAAATTGGTTCAAGCATCAGGCGGGCGTTCAAGAATGCCCTAAGGAGTTGGAGCAGCCTCCAGTTGGCGTGGGTCGTAACCCACCAACTCCACGAACCCCCGGCCGCCCACGTTCCGGCCCTGGCGTGTGCCCGTCACCCTCACTTCCCCCTCCCAGTAGGCCGCCGGGGTATAGCGGCTGCCGGCGAACTCCGAGTCCACCAATACCGGCTCCAGTTCCAGGATGAGTTCCAGAGAAGGGATGGTTAGCGTCCAGCCACTGGGATATTCGATACCGGTGACCGGGCTGGTCCAAGTCTCGGATGAACTGAGCGCCACGACGTCTTGTTCCAGGGTTATCACATTGCCGTCTGGCGATACCAGGGTGCTGTATCCAGCGAACGGAGTCCGGTCCGACGGGTCCCAGACCAGCACGCGGCAGTCGTCGCCACCCGACACCACGCGGCCGTCTGCAAGCGCCGCCACCGAATCGACCCGGCCGTCGTGCCGCCCCAGCTCCTGGACCGCGGATGCATCTGAGAAACCGGATTGTTGTTGTGGAACAGCCATTGCGGTCGAAGTCCTGCCCTGAAACTGGCTCTGCTAGCTTTGAGCGTAATCACATCGCCAATGCTGCCGAACAACGTGTGTGACAAATAGTACCGAAGGCCCGGTTCCCCGCACAGAGCCGCAAACCAGATCGATTGGAACGCAGAGGAAAGCACCGACCAGTTCCTCGAAACCGAGGCCGATACCGTCGCCGTTTCGCGCCCCTTCTGCATGCAGATGTTCGATGAGGACATTTCCGACAAAGGCCAGGAGGGCGGCAAGCGAGCGGTCGACCTGATCACCATTCTGGACCAGGCGACCGAGTAGAGTTCGGTATCGAAGCGGAGGGACTATTCATCCGCCCGCACCTGATTTCCCGACCGGAGTAGACGGATTATTCATCCGCCCACATCCGATTTCCCGACCGGAGTACATCCTGAGCCCGTCGAAGGGCGGAGGAACCTCAAAGGAGCGAACAGTGGCACCTGGTGGCCCTCTCAGGCGGGCTTGAATCCTGCATAAACGTATCGCCAGCGAGGTCCCTCCGCTCCGGCCGGGAAATCGGCTCTCGATTACATCAAGATGCAGGTAGTTTTCGAAATAGCCTGAATACGCCATAGAAGCCCGAATCCCACGCTCAGGCCAAGTTCGGTTCGCGCTGGCGCGCGGCAACTGCTAGCATCTCGTTGTAGAAGATGCCACGTCGATCAAAAACCGCGCCGAAGCAGCGCCCAACCAGCACTTCGTCGTTCGGGACGAACGGAAGGTTCAGCCACGATTCTTCCCGGTATTACGCGCGGGCACTCCAGCCTGAAAACCGGGAAAACCTCGACAAGAAGCCTGAACCCGAGCAGGCGGTACCAGCGGAGGTCCTGGACAAATTTTTCGCCCATTCGAGCGAGAACATGAGCGAATTGCCCGACCGGTCGGTCCACCTCATGGTCACGTCGCCTCCCTACAACGTCGGGAAGGACTATGACGACGACCTGACGCACGACCAGTACATGACGCTGATCGGCAACGTGATGCGCGAAACGTTCCGGGTACTGGTCGATGGCGGTCGCGCGCTGGTCAACGTAGCCAACCTTGGCCGAAAGCCCTACATCCCGCTGCACGCATATATCATCGAGCAGGCGGCGCTCGCGGGGTTCCACATGCGGGGCGAGATCATCTGGAACAAGTCGGCAGGCGCTGGCGTATCTACCGCCTGGGGCAGCTGGATGTCGCCGTCCAACCCGACTCTCCGCGACACACACGAATACATCCTCGTCTTCCAGAAAGCGCCGTTCGGCAGAAAGCCGCTCGACGGCCGAAAATCCACTATCACGAAAGACGAATTCCTGGAGTTCACCCGGAGCGTCTGGGCGTTCGCTCCCCAATCGGCTAAACAGGTCGGTCACCCGGCACCGTTCCCGGAAGAATTACCCCGGCGGGCGATCGAGCTTTATTCCTTCTCGGGCGAGGTGGTACTCGACCCGTTTATGGGAACCGGCTCGGCGGCGTTGGCTGCGGTGAAGAACGGTCGCCATTTTGTCGGGTACGACGTATCTTCCGATTACCTTGAGCTGGCGCGGCAACGCCTGGAAGCTCACGCCACCGGCAAAAAGTTCAAACCCCCAGAGATAACGATCTCGAAGCCATGACGCGCACCCTTGCCGAACTGCTCGAAGATGAACGGGAAATGATCGTCTCAACTGTTCAACGGGAGGCGGAGGCATCCGGCTGGTCGCAACTCAGCAACTCGCGTAAGTCGGCCCTGTACCAGGCCTGGGAATCGCAGTTCGACCTTTCGCACGCCACTCTCAAAGACGGGATCATGAAGGGCTTCGACGCAGCCCAGGGGATCCCGAAAAAGGCCGAGGCTGAAATCCAGGACGAGGTGAGTCGGATTATCAGGCTGGCCGGGATCAACGTGATCGAACAGGCACAAATGTGGACCGGCAAGGAACGCGCCGACCTGTTGATCGGATTCAGTGCGAAATTTCCGACCCACGTCATCGAGATTGAGCGCGCCGATTCGTGGTCGGAAGGTCTCAGGCAGGCGCTGT
Source organism: Chloroflexota bacterium (assembly GCA_022564545.1). GTDB lineage: Bacteria > Chloroflexota > Dehalococcoidia > Lucifugimonadales > Lucifugimonadaceae > Lucifugimonas. The sequence goes on from JADFLG010000154.1 coordinate 2,842, forward strand.
GGTACCAGGCAGCAATCTTTCAGGCCGAGAGGCGGCACGTTTTGCCAGTGCTGCTGCTGTACGGAAATACGACCGCCGACCGATTCGACCAGGTGCTCGCGACTTGCGATCACAACCATGTGACACTGTGCACTCACAGGTTGGAGCTCAACGGCCGGTCGGAGACTGAACACTCGCTGGGCGCACTCCTGAACGGGCCGTTGCCCGGTTACACGCCCGATTTATGACAGCCGGTAACGACGCAGCGGTAGTCCCTGGCGCCGTTCGGCCTCTGCCGGTGAATAAACTGGCGAATTTTCCGCGTTTTATCCGCATCTGCCGAATCTAACCTGGCGTACCGGTAAACGAACCATTCCAGGCAACGACCAGAGAGGACAAATTTGATCGAATTCATCAACCAGAACTCGGCGGTCATCGCCGTTCCCCTGTTCCTGGTCGCGATGTTCGCCCTGCTTCCCATCAGGAGCTGGCGCAAGCGCATCCCGCTTTATTCCGGGGTGGCGATCGCCGGGGTTGTAGCCATACTTGCCCTCCAACCTGGCGACAGCACGGTGGCGAGCGATTCTGAAGCCAGGGACGTGATCGCTTCTGGCAGTCCGGTTTTCGTGGAGTTCTTCTCCAATACTTGAGCGGCCTGCCTGGCATCCGAGCCGATCGTTCGTGCACTTGAGAGCGAAGTCGGCGACGAGGTTCAGTTTCTCAGGCTGAACGTCCGGGATGCCATTGCGAACCAGTTGGTTCGCGAATACCGGGCCTACATAACGCCGACGTTCCTGGTGATTGGACGCGACGGCGAAGTGATATGGCGACAGGGGGGTGGGCTGCTGAAAAAAGGGGATGCGCTCGAAGCCCTGAATTCGGCGTAACCAGAAAGACTCACGAACAGGGTCGGCGGGTCGTATCGCCCCGACCATGGCGGAACTCCTGTCATCTCGACCGCAGCGGAGAGATCTGGTGTCAACCTGCCTGGCGTCTCTCCTCAAACAAAAAACCCCGAGATTCCTCTCCCGATTTCCATCGGGATAAACTCAGCCGGAATGACAGGTAGTGAGGGCTGGGAGAGTGCACGCTGAATAGGACGGTTGGCGCGTATTGGGCAGTATTGCCACGTCGTCGGACCTTCGACCCGTTCGACCCGTTCGGCAGGCTCAGGGCAGGCAGGCTCAGGATGCAACTCCTCGCAACGACAATTTTTCCACTCGAACTGGCGACCACATATGCTCGCAGTTAAACGCGACTCAGCCGGGCGGTAATTTCTTCCCGGGATGGGCAACCGGACAGGCCCTCGGACTCTATTGCGACCGCCGAAGCCGCTGAGGCATAGTGGCCTGCGTCTCCGAGGCTCATTTGCTCGCTGAGAGCAATCACAAAAGCCGCTGCCCAGATATCGCCGGCCCCGGTGAGGTCTGCTGGAGTGGCCGCAAGGGCCGGCGTTTCGAGCCATTTTTCTTTGGCCCGGCCGATTCGTGCGCCGAGCGCGCCGCGTGTAACGCAGACAATCTCACCAAGATCGAACAGTTGCTGCTCGGGCAGGTCGTGGACCTCGGCCTCCGATACAACGACCACATCCCACTTTCGGCCCTGTGCCCGCGATGACGGCAGCCGGTCGCCGTGGGTTATCACACCGTCCGGTCCCCACCTGCGGAGCCATCCCGAAGGCACAATACATGACAGGCCCGGCCTGAACCAGTTCACGCAATCGGTCGGCAGCTCGTGGAGCAGCGGGCCGGCAAAAAGAATTTCCGGTTGCGTCCAGTTCGCCGGCAGGACTGTTTGCGATATTTTGTTGCCCGATGCGAGCAGCACCTGTGACCGTTCACCCGAATCATAGTAGTTGGCGAATGTAGCCGTGTGTTCGCTCTCCGAGATAAGAACATCGACGCCGGCAAGAACTTCCTGGACCGGGTAGTCACTGTCGATCGCCGTGACGATCCCGGCGCTGAGGCCATGCTTGCTGGCAGTCAGCGCGGCGTAGGCGGCGGCCCCGCCCGGGGTGTGGTGACTCGGCGGACCGTTATCCACGATATTTACGTCGAACGAAAGGTGTCCGATCGCCACGAACTCTGGTGATGCGGGGTTGGAGGTCATGTGTGGCTGAGTCTACTGGCCATGGGGAGAGGGGATGCGGCACTGTACCGCTATCCGGCCCCTCTGGAGGGATCCGGGGGGACGCGCGCTCTTCACGCTGAAGAACACGCCAGGCTGGTGCCAGAGTTGCCTGCTCAATGCCAGGTATTGCCACCCCAGCCCTGTGCATGTCGAATGGGTCGTCGGGCTCCTCGCAATGATAGCGATCACCAGTCTACGCTCGCTTCCCTCAGTGGGCGCAAATGGTTGCCGGAAGCGGCGACCCACCCTCTAACTCCCTCGGAAGCTGCGCCTCGTAAGGGGAGTTTTCTGGCGTGCTGTCGGGACCAGGCGGGATGGACAGCGGTATCACCCCCTCCAACTCAGCGTGGTCGTCATACATCGTTATCTTCGCGTGCAGGCGGTCAAGAAACTCGTTGAGGGCTTGAACGAGCCAATCGTTGTCGTCGAACCTGTCTGTCTCGGTTCTGTCAGAACTCGGAGCTCGCCACGCGATTAGGTCGACCTAAATACAGGTTGGATCACGATATTTATGCAGCCAACTCGGTCATTAGAGCCGACCATCTTCCGCTGAAGAATTCTAGCCGGT